>JBEBWR010000029.1:0-20442 GCA_040392045.1 Chthoniobacter flavus
TTCCCGCCACGTCCTGCTAACCAAACGCCCAGCCACCAACCGCTGGCATCAGCCAGCCAGAACCCCACGCAGTGGGTTAGGGGATTTCGGCTTCGACGAGTTTTGCGAGGAGGGTGAGGGATTCCTGCCATCCGACGTAGCAGGCGTCTGCCGGGATGATGGCGGGAACGCCGCTCTGGGTGATGTGCAGTTCGGTGCCGCTGGGGACGGCTTTCAAGGTGATGGTGACGTCCATCTCGCCGGGAAGATTCGGATCGTCGAAGCGGTCGGTGTGGCGAATCCGCTCGTTGGGCACCAGTTCCTGATAAGTAACGGTGAAGGAGTGGCTGTTGCCGGTGGTGAAGTTGGTGAATGACATCCGGTAGCCGCCGCCGACCCGTGCGTCGATGTGATGCATTTTGCCGGTGAAGCCGTTGGGCGGCAGCCATTTTACGAGGGCGTCGGCGTCGGTGAAGGCGCGATAGAGACGCTCGGGGGTGGTGCGAAGGACCCGATGGAGGGTGATGGTATGGGTAGACATATTCTCAGTGGGGGATGATTGACTTGGGAGGTTTACCGCCTGCCTGCGGCGCAGACTTGTTCCAGACGGTTCAGATTTTGTTCGTTCGCGGGTTCGCAGATCGGGCGAAGACGACGCAGGAGGTCGGGAGTTTCGAAGCACTGGCTCCAGTGGAGTTGCGTTTGATCGTCCTGTGGTGTCAGGGTGATCGTGAGCCGGAACTTCGGATTGAGGATGTGGTCGATCACGATTTTCCTGTTGGGAACGATTTCGTGGAAGACGTTTTCGTTGGGATAGTTCGCGCCATCGGGCCCGTGCATGACGAAGACCCAGTGGCCGTCCGGCCGGAAGTCGAAGGTTTCAAAGGTGTTGGTGAAACCATCGGGCCCCCACCATTGGGCGAGCTTCTCCGCATCCTGAAAGGCAGCGAAGATTTCTTCCGGACCAAACGGCAGCAGACGCGTTGTGGCCAAGGTGGCTTCGGGAGCGTCGTTAGGGCTCATTGCTTTTTAGCGGGACACCAACGTTTGAAAACCGCCGTAGGCCATCCGGGTCCAGTCGAAGGGCATGGCGGCTTCGGGGTTGTGCTCCGGGCAGGAGGCTTGAATCCGGGGATCGGCCATGACCTTGGCGTTGACCTCATCGCGAACTTCCCGGGAGGGATAGACGATGTAGGCGAATACGACGGTCTCGTCTTCGTTTACTCCGGCGAGGTCGAGGAACGAGCGCGTGCCCTGATTGGGGGAGTCTTCGAGAACGCATTCCTTGTAGTCGAGGGCGCCGTGTTCTTTCCAGACGGCCGCTGCGGCGGAAGCCATTTTCCGGTAGGCTTCGAGGTTGCTTTTGGGGACGGGGACGACGAAACCGTCGACATAGGGTAGTGTAGGAGTGCTCATGATATTTTTAGGGTAGCGGGTTGATGGTTTAGTGAGTGGTTTGTGGAGAGGAAGGAAGGCCGAAGAAGCTATCGATCCATTCGCGGGCCATCCGGAGATTGGAGCGGAACATTTCGGCGGATTGCACCGCTTTGGCGACGACGATGGAGCCCTGCCAAAGAGAGTTGATGAACCATGCGACGCGTTCGGGATCAAAGTCGATGACCGGCGGGTGCGTCTCCCTGGCGGCGATGAGCAGCTTTTTGACGCCTTCGGTCCATGCGGTGAAGTGCACTGCGGCGGCGGATTGAAAGCCCGGATGCACCAAAGCCATTTCCTGAGAGAGCATGCCGACGACGCAGGCGCAGAGGCGGCCGGGATCGCGGGTAAAGCTCTCCAGCGCATCGAAAAAGGCGTGAAGCTGCTCCAGCGGATCGGGATCGGCTCCCTGCAAGGCTTGGGCGTAAACCGCAGTTACGTGGTCAAACCATCCCTGCGCGGCGGCAAGACCGATGGCGTCCTTGTTCGCGAAATGATGGAAGAACCCGCCCTTGGTAACGCCTGCTTCGGTGCAGATCTGGTCCACGGTCGTTGCCGGAAAGCCCTGCCGCAAGATCAGGCCCACGGCTGCGGAAACAAGGCGTTCGCGGGTTTCGGCAGGACTGCGGGGAGTGCGTTTTGGGGCAGAGACTTTCATTCCGACTGGTTGGTATGTATCATGAGGGAGAAAAGGAGGCAAGTGTTTTCGAGGCGATGCTCCTTAAATATTCATGCGGAAATTGTGAAACTTTCTGCGAAAATCGCGGAAACGGTTCCGCTGGTTTTCGGAGCGGTGTAGGGGCATATTCGGAGCGATGATTCTCCGTTCTCCCTGGTCTCATTGGGCTTGTTTGGCCACTGCGTTTCTTTCGATGGCGTCTGCCGCTTTGGCGGAAGAGACAGTGCTGCTCCGGTATCCCTTTACGAAAGGGAGGGCGGGGGCGGAAACGGCGGAGGAAAAGTTTCTTCATGCCAATGTGCTGACGGCGGGGGATGGAAAGTTTTACGGGATCAGCCCGGTGCAGGAGCAGTGCTTTCTGCTGCTGCGGCAGGGGGATCTGCGGATTCCCATCAGTCGCGAGGAGGCGGAGCAGAGTCCGCTGTGCCTGAGTTTTGCGATAACGCCCGTGGAAGGGAAGGCGGTGGTGGTGCGCCAGCTCGCTTTTGCCGTGGGCGCGGCCAGCGTTCGTCTGGAGGGGCGGCTCTATGGGTTTGCCAGGGTGCAGTATGGCGGCGAGGAGCTGGATCTGCCCATCGCGTTCAGCCGCGACGGCGACGAGGCGGGCGATGCTTTCCCGGTTCGCAAGGGTGATCAGCGCGACGCGATGGTGGGGCGGGGAGCGGTCGATCTCTCGCAGTTGCCCGCGCCGCTGGATACGCCGGTGACCTTTCGCCTCTATTTTTACCTCGCGGATGCAGATCTGGAGAAGATCCCCGAGGGGACGAACTACTCGATCCGGATTGATGATGTCTCGCTGCTGGGCGAAGCCCGTTAAGCTCTACTTTCTTTTCGCATGAAGCCTGCCTGTTCTCTCCACTGTAGACGTTCCGGACGCTCCGGCGGCTTTACTTTGGCGGAATTGCTTGTGGCGGTGGCGCTGATTACGGTTGTGCTGGCCTTTATGCTTCCGGCTTTCCGGGGAGCGAGCGAGCGCTCCAGGTCGGTGAAGTGCATGGGGAATCTGCGCCAGATCGGCGCGCTGCTGGGCAGCTACCTTGCGGACAAGGGACATTATCCCGGAGCCTTTGTGGAGATCAACGCGGCGGGAAATGTCACGCAGCGCTGGTTTCAGGTGCTGCGCGCGTATAGCGACTCAAGCTATCCCAAGAGTTCCATGGAGGTGCCCAAGGTGATGCAGTGCCCCTCGCGGAAACCGGCGACGGGCGTGAAGGCGCTGGGCTATGGCTACAATTTCGAGGGCTTCGGACATACTCCGGATAACGGGAAGGGGAACTGGGATGCTGCGGGAAAGGGCTATATGCGGAAGTACTGGAATGTGCGCCCCGGGATGGTGGAGGAGCCGGGGAAGAAGCTGGTGATCGGGGATTCGCTGGATGATAGCGATACTTCGGATATCACGACGCGCGTGATTTTCATCTACCGGGCGATCAGCAGCCCGTACCACGCCCGACGCCACAGCGGCGGTGGGAACTACCTCTTCGCCGATGGGCACGTGGAGTGGCTCCATGTGGACGAACTCGGTCGGCGGGTGAAGGAGGCCTCTCCGCATCCGTTCTACCCGTTCTGATACGGATGGGGCGGCGTCGGGATTTTCATCGACAGGCCTGCGCGGGGCGGGCGAGCATGATGGCGATGAGCACTCCCCCCGGCTATCACGAATTGATTCAGAAGGTCGACTTCGCGGTCTTCAATCAGCTTCAGGCGAATCTGGTCTGGATCTATGAAGACGAGGTGCTGCCGATGAATCTGCATCTGAGCAGCTATGTGCCCGAGCAGACGGCGTTCTATATTCTCTCGGGCGACGCGGAATTCAGCAATGCGCATGGCCGCGCGGCGGCGCGCGAGGGGCAGTGGGTCTTTCCGCCTCCGGGGCGTCGGCACCACGATTTTTCGGAGGGATGCCGGATTCTCTCGCTACACTTTGTACTGCGGTGGCCGGGCGGGCAGCCGCTCTACGACTGGCAGACGCCGCTGGTGCTGGACGGCGCGGAGTGTCCCCGGCTCTACCCGCAGGCGAAACGGCTGGAGCGGCTGGTGGAGCGCGAGTACCCGCAGGCGGCCACGCGGTTGCGAAGCTTCAAGAGCGATGTGGTGACCCATCTGCGGGTGCATCAGACGTTTCTCACGTGGCTGATGATCTTCCTCCGGATGCTGGAGCAGCGGGAGATGATCCCCTCGCGACTGGGGAAGATCGACCCGCGTGCGCTTCAGGCGGTGCAGGCGATGGATCGGCATCCGTTTGAAAAGCCGTTTCACGGTCGCGATCTGGCGCAGCAGCTCGGGCTGAGCGTGAGCCAGCTGGACCGGCTCTTCATCAAGACCTTCGGGCTGACGCCGCGCGCCTATCTGGAGCAGCGGAAGCTGCGGGCGGCCGCCGAGCGGCTCCGCTATTCTTCCGACCCGATCAAGCAGATTGCCTACGAGATGGGGTTCAGCTCGCTTTCGCATTTTTCCACCTGGCTGCGGCGACAGACCAATCTCTCTCCCCGCGATGTCCGGGAGCAGAAGCGGTTGTGGATGGTATGACGGCTGCCTCGACTTCATGCGGGAATCGTGCAACTTTTTGCGAAAGCGGCGAAAGCCCTCTTTCTCGATATCGGGGCGGCGGGCGGGTAATTTGAGGGGCATGAAACTCTCCCCGATTTTTTCCGCCATCGCTCTGATGGGTACGCTTGGAGTGGCTCCGCTCATGGGGCAGACCATTCTGGCGGAGTACAAGTTCAATGGCGGATCGCTGGCGGCTTCCGACGTGGATAGTTCCGTTACCGCTACCGCTCTGGTTTCCGGCAAGACCGGTATCGTCAACGGGACGGCGAACGCGAATAACCTCTACTACTTTCTGAAGAACAGCAGCGGCGTGGAGCTGCCGCATTCGCAGGCCGACGCGCTCGCGGATACGGCCTATGTCTCCATGACGCTCGGGGCGGTGGATGATCCGGTGACCCTTGGCTCAATGACCTTTGACTTCGGCAATCACGGGACGGCGTTTACGATGGATGCCTATGCGTTTGCCACGGTGACCATCGGCGGGACGACCACGGTCTACACCGCGACGATCTACGACACGGTGACGGAGACGACTGCCGCCTACTACGCGGGGCGCACCGGCGCCGGGCCAACGGACACCCTGGGGCGCGCGACAATCGACTTCGGCGGGCTGGAGGTGGAGAGCACGGCGGAGATCCGGCTCTACACATGGTATGATAATCTCCAGCGCCCTTCGGGAACGGGAGGTCTTCCCTCGGGCTCGGCCTACAGCTTGCGGGTGGATAATATCGCGCTTTCCACGCAGGCGATTCCGGAGGCGGGAACGGTCGCGCTGCTGCTGGCTGGCGTGGCGGGAGTGGCGCTCTGGCGTCGTGAATGGTAAGGTGGCGCGGTCTTTTTACGAGGTCATGAAATATAGCCTTTTAACGGTGGCAACGCTTTGGATGACAGGAGCGCTGTCGGCGTCGGAACTGGAACTGGCGCGCGACGGCAAGCCGATGGCGGTCATCGTGGTAGCGGAAGATGCGGCGGCCCCGGAGCGCTACGCGGCGGAGGAACTCCAGCGGGCGCTGCGCCTGATGAGCGGGGCGGAGCTGCCGATCCGCCACGGAGCGGCGGGGGAAGAGAGCGCGGTGGTGATCGGACGACTGACAGACGATGGGGACGGCGGGGAGGGGGAGAAGATCAGCGTGAAACGGGAGGGCCGGACACTCCAACTGCGGGGGCGGACCCCGGGGGAGGCCGTGCAGGCGACCTACGCGTTTCTGAGGCAGACGCTCGGGGCGCGTTGGCTTTGGCCCGGGGAGACGGGGGAGTTCCTGCCCCGAAAGACGTCCATTGCGGTGGACGACGTGCGGTTTGAGCATGTGCCGTCGCTGCCGTACCGCTCCGTGGGGATCACCAGTGTCGCGCACGGCTATGATCGCGATACCGATATCTGGCTGACGCGCAACGGGATGAATCTTCAGAGCGTGGGGCCGAAAACGCCGGTGCGGATCATCCGTGAACGCAAGGCGCGGGGGGTGATGCTGCGCGTGGCCGGGCACAATGTGAAGCTGCCGCAGGAGGTGCTGGAGCAGCATCCGGAATATGCCGCCCTTTTCGGCGGCGAGCGGAGGATCGACACGCGGGTTCCCCCGCAGCTCTGCTGGTCGAATCCAAAGGTGGTGGAACTGATCGCCGAGGAGATCGGCAAGTGGTGGGAGCTGCCGGAGGTCGATTTCGCCGCGCCGTACTCGGCGGATAACGCGCACTTCTGCGAGTGCGAGGCGTGCGTCGCCATGGGCGATGTCAGTACGCGCTGGCAGAAGTTCTCGATCCAGGTGATGGAGAAGCTGGAGGAGAAATACCCCGGTCGGAAGTACATGACGCTGGCCTATCAGGCTTACCGCGCCGTACCAAAAGGGCCGATCGCGCCGTATGTGAATAACGGCTACTGCCTTTACAACGGCTGCTATCGCCATACGTACGAGGATGATTGCAAGGCGAACCCGCTCGCGCTGGAGGAGCTGATCGAGTGGCAGAAGCTGGGCGGGCAGATGGGGATTCGCGGCTATGAGATGGTCATGTTCCGCGAGGCGATGTTTGTCCCCCTCGTCGGCTTCATGGTCGATCAGGCGAAGTGGGCAAAGCGGCACGCGCTGGTGAGTATTTCCACGGAGTCGCCCCCTTACGGACATCCGAAGGACCGTGCCCCGGAGAATCAGCGCTGGGCGGCCAACCGGATCACCTACTACGCCACCGCGCGCGCCATGTGGGACGCGTCGGTCACCAGCGAAGAAATCATCGACGACTGGCACCGGACCGTCTACGGCCCCGCCGCCGGACCGATGGCCGACTACTACCGCGCGATGGAGAAGGCGTGGCGCGCGACGCCCGGGCATATCACCTATTTCCTGAGTCCGGCGGCGACTTATGCGAACGGCTTCATCACCGCCGGGCTGGTGGAAGAGGCGGAGGCGCTTTTCGCGAAGGCGCGCGAGGCGGCGGGAACGCTGGAAGATCCGGCGGAGCGCAAGCGCGTGGAAGGGGAGATCGCCTTTGAACAGAAGCTTTTCGGTCACTGGAAAGAGCTCTACCTCGTGCAGCAAGGGCGGCAGGACCGCATGACCGCGAGCGCCGTCCGCGCGTCGCAGGCTTCCGAGATGAAAGCGCGGGACGACGAAGCCGTCTGGCAGGAGGCCGCGCTCTTCCCGGCCTTTGAGGACAAGGACGCCGTACTGGTCAAAGAGCAGACGGAGGTCCGCGCGCTCTGGGATGACGAAGCGCTCTACCTCCGCTTTGTCTGCCATCACCTCTCGCCCACGCCGATCAAAGCGGTCTTTACCCGGCGCGACGAAGCCGTCTATGGCGACGACGCGATGGAGATCTTCTTCAACCCCGATCCGTCAGAGGCGGCGTACGTGCATCTGGCCGTCAACTCCATCGGCACCATCTGGGACGCCCGCTCGGAAGCCGGGATGAACCTCAGTAGCAAGTGGGACGGCGACTGGCAGGTGGCGACCTCGGTGCGGAAGGACCGATGGGTACTCGATATCCGCATCCCCTTTGCCTCCTTTGGGATCACCCCGACGGAAGGCGCGGAGCTGATGCTGAACTTTACCCGGGCGCGTCCGGGGCGGCTGGAGGGATTCCCGCCTTCGGGGTGGCCGGATGCTTCCGTGCATAACCCGAGCGGATACGGGAAAGTCCGGCTGGTGAAGGAAGCGCCGAAGCCCCTGGCCTTTTACTCCACGAAAGGGGAGGCCCTGATGGCCGCGATGGTGCGGCAGCACCTACGGGCCGTACGGGTGAGCAGCGAAGCCGAGCTGCGGCAATGCCTGAAAGAAAAGGCTCCCGGCGGCGTCATTCTCCGCTACCCGTGGGAATCCGGGGCGGAGCTGTCAGGCTCCTTTTTGAAAGATGAGCTGCTGGAGTACCTGCGCGGGGGAGGGCGGGTGATGATCATTACGCGGGGGAATCTGCCGCTGCATCTCTGGTTCCCCGGAGAGGATCTCGCGGTGGAGTGGACACAGGACCCGCCGCATCCGATCCGGAAAGTAATCCTGCCGACGGAGGGCGAGTGGCTTCAAACTCCGGATGGATGGGCGAAGACGCTCGCTCAGGCTACTGCGCCGCGCAATGGTCTGCGCCCGCTCTCCAAGGGGTGGGAGACGCTGGCGGCGCTCCGGCTGAAGGACGGCGGCGAGGTCCCCTTTCTCCTGCGTCGCAAGGTGGGGGAGGGGGAGCTGATCCTTACCAGTTCGTGGTTCGGATTTGGAGGACGACATGAAGTTTTCGGCGACGGCAATAGCGGTAACGCGGCGCTGCTGGTCGCGAAGCTGCTCACGCCGGGGTTTTCCCACTGATAGGAGCCGCCGGTGGCCCGGAAATTGGAGCTTGCGTGCCCTGTCGTGGCATTGTTCACTTGGTAGCGATGAGAGTTTCCAATACGGACGTTTCTGATAACCGGATTGCTTATATTCTGGCCCAACTGAACTCCGGTTTACGGACGCAGTGGTCGCAGATTGAAGAGGCGGATTCCCAGCTCCAGCGCCTTCTGGACGATGCTCATGCCTTGGCTAATCCTCATGTCTCCGAAGCGGAGCGTGCGGAATGGGATCAGGCATGGGCCGGATTACGGCAAACGCTCGATACGATCCGGGCGCTTGGCAAAGAAACGCGGCAGCTTTTTGCCGCCGAAGGCAGCTCGGACCCGCTGCGCCCGTGGAGTAATCTTCTGGATTACGAAGACGATCTTCAGGAGGCGATCTCCCACATTGGCGAGATCGGGAACCGCAGCATTCCCGCTCACGAGAAGGAAGGGTGGGACGAACTGTTGACCTCGCTTGAGCTTCGCAGCGCCGCGCTTCAGGCTCAGGCGCTCACCGTCCGATTTCAACTGGAGCTCCATCAGAAATACGGCGAGCAGCGGGCGAATGCCTTCAGCAAGGAGATCGCGGCAAGGCTGCCCGAAGAGGCCACGCTGGCGAATGTAGACGAGCATGTGGGCGAGTACTGCAAGGCCGTGAAGGAGTACGAAACCGAGCGGGAAACCTTTGGAGGCGCATGGGATGTACTGAAATCGCTCCTCCTCATCCCGATCAAAACGCCCGAAGAGCGGACCCGCGAAAAGGCGAAGCGATCCCTCAAAGGATAGCGAGACCGGCTTATTTGATCATCTGACTAAAGGCGGCTTTCGGGCCGCCTTTACCTTTTTAGGCTTAAAGGCGGAGAGGCCGCCCGCTGAGAGCCACTCCGACGAGGAGCACGGCCATGATGACAAAGGCCGCCGAAAGGGAGGAGAGCTGGGCGATGAAGCCGATGGCGGCCGGTCCGACGAGAACGCCCGCGTAGCCCAGCGTGGTGATGGCGGGAACGGCGACGTTCTCGGGCATTACGGTTTGACGGCCTGCGGAGGTGAACATGACGGGGACGATGTTGGAGCATCCCGCTCCGACCAGCGCGTAGCCGATGAGGGCGACGGGCCAGAAGGGGATCAGGGTGATGACGACGCCGGACGCGGCGCAGAGGCCGCCCAGCAGGACGATTCTGGAGCCGCCCAGTCGCTCGACGATACGGTCTCCGGCGAGCCTGCCGAGGGTCATGGTGGAGGCAAAGGCGGCGTAGCCGAGTCCTGCGCGCTCCGGAGCCATGCCATGACGCGCGGAAAGAAAGATGGCGCTCCAGTCGAGTACGGAGCCTTCCATCATAAAGACGATGAAGCAGATGAGGCCGAGTCCGAGGACGATTCCGCGGGGGATGGCAAAGGGGGGGCCGTCGCCAGCGCTCCCATAGGGAAGGAGGAAGGGGACGCAGGCTGCCAGGGCGAGCGCGATCAGACCGAGGACGCCGATGACGGCCGCGAGAGGGGAAAGGCCTGCCGCGAGAAGGGCGGTGACGCCTGCCGCGCCGACGATGCCTCCAAGGCTGAATAATCCGTGAAACCCGGACATCATGGCTCGTCCGCCGGCCCGCTCGACGATGATGGCCTGAATATTCATGCTGACGTCCAGCGCTCCGAGCCCCGCCCCGAACAGGATGAGGCTCGCCATGAGGCCGGGCAGGGTGGAGAGGCTTGCGAGGAGAGGCAGCGCGACGGCGACGATGAGGGCGGAGACGGTGATGACGATCCGGCAGCCGAGTTTCGCCGCCAGCGCTCCGGCAAGGGGCATGGCGATGACGGAGCCGGCTCCAAGGCAGAGCAGAAGCATACCGAGCATGCCGTCGTCAACTTGCGCGCGCGCTTTGGCAAAGGGGACGAGGGGAGCCCATGTGGCCATGCCGATCCCGGAGATGAAGAAGACGATCCGGGTGGCGGCCTGCTGGATCTTTCCCGGGGGAGGAGGTGCGCTGGTGGCGATCATGGACGCAAGAAGCTAAACCTCAGCCACCAGCGTTCCGCTGGACCGGTTTCCCTGACTTCGCCCGTTTTTTCGCGCTTCCGCGCGGGTTGGGCGTTGTCCGACTCTTTGGAGCGGTGTGTTGATGGTACTTGGGACACCGGGGCGATGGGGAGGAGTTGGGCTTGTAGCGGTGTAAGACGAGCGTTGATTTAACGATTGTTTTTCGATAGAGAGGGGTTGTTTATGGATACGCCTCCCCCTCTGCCTGCCGAAAGCCGCGTTCAGCCGACGGTTTTTCATCGATTGGCGAATCTGAGTCTTTGCGCCATGCTGGCGGGATTCATCATCAGCGCTTGTTTCCGGGCACTGAGTAGCGCGATGACGTTGGCTCCGCATTACGACAGGCCCATTACGATGATGACGGGGTTTCTGTGGGTCCTTGGTATTGTCACCGGGGTGGTGGCATTCTGCGGGATTTTTCGCCACGGCGCAAAGGGGATTCTGATGAAATCGCTGTTCGGGGCGGGTGTGCCCCTTATTTTTGTCGGGCTGGCAATGCCTGCTACCCTGAAAGCTTTTCGGATGGCGAGGGAAGGGGGAAGCCTCGATGCGCAGTTGAAGATCATAGAGCGGGAGAGCAATAAAAATGCGCCCCTTCGAATTGATGAGCTAACGATGCTTGACCGTCTGGAGGCGAAGCCAAACGGTCTTCTTGTCTACTTCTATACCGTCACCCCGTTCGACCGCTCAGCTACCACGCAAGAGGAGTTTGAGCAACGGATGGCTCCCACGCTACAGGAGTTCTACGAGACTTCTCCTAAAACAGAGCCGTTCCGGAAGATGAAGGTGAGCCTTGAGCATCGTTACCACGATAGCGCGGGAGAGTTGATCGGCGCGATCACGGTGGGGCCAAGGGATTCGGATGATGTAAAATAGAAGGAATCTTCAGAGTCTCGGACATCTTAACCCGGCGTGACAAAGCGGCCGGGGCGGCTGCCGGTGTGGGTTCCTTTCAGGATGACCGGGGTTCCGTTTACCCATACGTCTTCGATCCCTGTGGGGAGTTGACCCGGATCTGCAAAGGTGGCGCGGTCCTCCACGGTTTCGGGATCGAAGATGACGAGATCGGCGAAATAGCCCGCTTCCAGTCTGCCGCGATGGCTCAGCCGGAGGCGGTTGGCGACGGCAGAGGTCATCTTTCGCACGGCTTCCTCCCAGCTAAAGAGCTGCTTCCCGCGGACGTAGTGTCCGAGAACCCTGGGGAACGTACCGTAGGCCCGGGGGTGAAGCGCCATCTCGTCGTCTCTCGCCCACGCCGGGTCAACGCCCGGGGCATCGCTGGAAATCGTGACCCACGGCTGTTGAAGCTGCAGGAGCGTGTTCTCCTCGCTCATCTTGAAGAAAATCGTCGCAATCTGCTGTCCTTCCGCCGCGAGAAGGTCGCAGACGGTATCGACCTCATCGCTATTTCGCAGGGCCATGATTTCATTGAGCCGCATCCCCCTGTAGGCACGATGCTCCTCGCAATGCAGACCGATGGGCATGATATTCGGCGCGCCGGCGGATCGGAGCTGACCGTCGTAGCCGCTCTGGGGATCGCTGATTTCGTCGCGAATCCGCTGCCGGACGGCGGGATCGTTCAAGCGCCCGAAAAACGCTCCGCCTTCGGAAACCCAGTCGGGCAGACAGCTCGCAAGGCCTGTTCCCGTAGCTTCATAGGGATACATATCCGCCGAGATATCCAGCCCTCCCGCACGCGCCGCGTGGATTCTGCGGATCACCTCGGGCATCAGCGGCCATGCGGCGCGCCCGGAGGCTTTGAGGTGATAGATCTCCACCGGCGCGCCCGATCTGCGGCCAATCGTCATGGCTTCCTCAAGCCCCTCAAGGATTCGCGCGGACTCGGAGCGCATGTGCGTAATATAGAGGCCGTGATGACGGGCTACGACCTTGGCGACTTCAACGATCTCATCCGTGAGCGCATAGCTGTCGGGAGGATAGATCAGCGCGTAGGAAACCCCAAAGGCACCGTCCTCCATCGCATCGCTCATCACCCCGCGCATGCACTCAAGCTCTGCGGAGGAGGGGACGCGCCCGTCCATCCCCATGACATAACGCCTGAGCGTACCCCCGCTGAGGAAGGAGCCGATGTTGGGCGAGACCCCCGCCGCCTCCATCGCCCGAAGCCAGTCTCCGAATGAGCGCCACCCGCGCGCTGCCTCATGCCATTCCTTGGGGGCGCGACGGGCGAGGAGCGGGGAATAGGGATCGGTAAAGCGTCCGCCGACCGGGGCGGGAGTCCAGATCTCCCCCATAATCTCCGTCGTTACCCCCTGCGCCACCTTGGAAAGCGAGCGGCCATCGCGCATGAGAGAGGCCACTGAATGGCTCTGAATATCAATAAATCCGGGGCAGACAAACCTGCCTCCGGCATCCCATCGCTGCGCATCCTCTCCGGAAAAACTTCCCGGAGGGACAATGGCTGCAATGCGCTCCCCGGCAATGAGGACATCGCCGTAGCGCCAGGGGTTACCCGTTCCGTCGATAATTCGTCCGCCGCTGATCAGATGGTCGATCTTCATTCGATAAGCATGTTTACGAGGCGGTTCCCGCAATAGCAGTTGGGATGCCATGCGGGTTTTCTCTGGGGAAGGGTGTTTGGGCTTTGGTGATGGTGGATGATTAATCAACTTCCGTTGACGAAAGGTCCTCTCGGTTGAGGAGGCCCAGGGGGCGAAAACTCAACGCAACGCTCCGAAGAGTCGGGCTATGCCCGACCCGCGCGGAAGCGCGAAAATGGTCCAGCGGCACGCTGGGCTAGGGGGTTCGGAGGAGGGTTCGGATGAAGGCTTCGCTTTCCGTGCGGGCGTTGACGGTGCGGAGATGGCCCTTGGCGTCCACGATCCAGAGAAGAGGGAGCGCGTTGATCCCGAGGTTGCGGATCGTAGGGCTTTCCCAGCCGCGGGGTTCCCGAATCCAGAGCCACTTGCCCGTCGCGTGGGAGAGCGTGGCGGAGAACGACTCGGGAGTCTGATCGAGGCTCACCCCAATCACCGCGAGACGGCTCTCCGGGAAGAGACCGCGCAGGTAATTGATCTCCTCCATCCCGGCAACGCTTGGTGGCGACCAGCTTGCCACGAAATAGACCAGCACAATGCGGCCCTTCAGATCCGCAATCGAGAGCGCGCCACCCTCCGGGGTTTTTCCTTCGAGCGGGATCGGTTTACCGAGGAACGAGAGGCGCTTCAGGTCATCGAGAATCCGGGCGCGCATCTCTTCCGTGCGGGCCGCGCGGAGCGCCTGAGTGAGATAACGCTCCTTTTGCCGGGGCTGATGATCGTAGAGATTCGCCAGCTCCGCGAGGAGCGGCGCAATGCGGCGATCATTCGGGTAGCGATGCTGGAAGCGATGGATCGCATCGGAAACCGCACGGCGCTCCTTATCCGTCGGGAGCGCAATCCCGCGCATCGAAAGCGAGAGCTGAGCAAACGCCACGTCGGCCTTGCGCCGCTCGGGAGCAGTGCGCGCCAGCTCATCGAGAATCTCATTCGCTGCATTCGTATCCGCAGTCGACCCCGTAAAATCCGCGCGAACCGAGTAAAGATGCGCCAGACGGAGACGGGCATCGACCGTGCGGGGATCGTCGGGGTGCTGCGCGAGGAAGCGCCGCAGAGCCGCTTCCTGCCGGGCCAGATGCGCGAGCGCCACCGTGCGGGCTTCCTCACGGGTCTTCGCCGGTTGCGTCGGAGGAGTGTTGAGCTCCGTCACCGCCCGCCAGTCGTCATCCGCGCTTTGCGCAGAGGCGAGAACCGGGAAGAGCAACGACAGGCAGAAGGGAAGGAAGAGGGTAGATCTCATGGATTGAAAGCGCGGGGCTTGAAGATCACCACCAGCGGGCGGTGATCGCTGGCGAGCAGCCAGTCGGGAGCGCGGTGGACATGGCTTGCGCGACGGTCCACTTTGGCCGTCAGCGCGCGGCTCGTCATGACGAAATCAATCCGCGCGTAGACATCGGCAGTAGGCCAATAATGCGTCCAGCGGTCGCCATGAGGATCGGCGAGCGGAAGCGGAGTGAGAGCCATCGGGTGGCCCCGCTCCCCGGCGATCTCCTTGATCGCGGTCTGGTCGCGGGTATCATTCATATCACCGTAGAGCAGCAGCGGAATCTCCGGCTCGGCCGTAAGGATGAGATCCACATGCTGGCGGAGACGATGTGCCTCCTGACGGCGGAGCAGCGCTTCATTCTCATCCCGCAGCTCCAGCTTTGACTTGAGATGAACGCCCACGATCCGCAGCGGCTGATCGCCGGGGAGCTGGAGCGTTACGTCGAGAATCCCGCGTCGCATCCGTTCATGGGAGCCGTTCACCACCAGCGCGATATCGGTGAGCGATCGGGAACGGATCGGGTAGCGGCTCAGAAGAGCGAGGTGGCGGTGCGGGTCGGCGGCCTGCACCATCTCCGCATACGGGTAGTCGAGCCCCAGAGCAGCGAGTCGCTGGCGGAACTCCGCGAACTGCCGGGGCGGCCCCATCTCACACAGCGCGAGGATATCGGGGCGAAGCGTCTGGAGCGTCAGGGCAATGGCCCCGGCGGAGGAGTCGGACTTCGACCCCTTTACCTGACCGGGCTCGGGGAGGGGAGCGTAGTTCTGTACGTTCCACGATACGAACGTCACTCCGCGCTTTTCTGCCGCCTGAAGGGCTCCTGCGGCGAATGCCCAGAAAGCCAGCAAAAGGAGGAGACGGCGGACGGGCATGGCGCTGGCGGACGAGAGAGAGGAGAGGGCTGCGGGGGGTAAATAAAAAGCGCCACCACGACAGGTTGGCGGATGCCGTGAACCTGCGGTCAGTGGCGCTAAAAATAATGAAGCGGGGCCTTAGGCCCTTAAGCCTGCGGCGGCTGGCTCTGCTGCTCGGGCGCGGCGGCTACGCTCTGCTCAGCGGCGGGAGCGGGAGCAGCAGCGACCGGGGCGGGAGCCGGGGCCGGGGCGGCGGCGGGAGCAGCGGCAACCGGGGCCGGAGCCGGGGCGGGAGCGGCAGGGCGATGCTCCTGGAGCTCGTCCGGACGTCTGACGGCGGGTTCGTCAGCGCGAGCGATCTGGCGCTGTACGTCGTCCTTGGCCTTGTTGAACTCGTTGATAGCCTGGCCGAGACCGCGCGCCAACTCGGGAAGGCGCTTGGCTCCGAAGAGAAGCAGAACGACCATGAGAAGGATGATCGTCCCGGGGCCGCCGAGATTGGCGAAGCTGGATAGGATGGTGGTCATAACAGCTGGTAGTAGAGCACGATTTTCCGCCGATTGCAAAGGAAAGCGTTTTGGAAAGCGTTTGAAGGCTTGCGCGAAGCGCAGTGCAGCGTTAGTCTCGTCCCGACCCCCTGTCTCTCCGGGACTTCGGGCGGTTTTTTCCATGAAGGCGATGATCAGTTTCACCAAGGGAGCGAGGGAGCGCATCCTTACCGGTTTCTCATGCTCCCCGGTCGTGCATGGCGGGCGGAGTTTTGCCTGCTTTGAAGCGATGGGGACGCGATAGAAGGAGCGTATCGGATCAAGGCATCATCAAGGGCGAAAAGCATTTTTCGAGAAACTCATGGGTACAGCCGCTCATTCTGCCTCCAAGGCTCCAACTTCGCTGAAGGTGGAGGTCTATTTCCTGAGCCGCGATTATCGCGTGATCTTCGGGGTGCTCGCGGCGATATTGCTGGTCGGACTGCTGCTGGCGATGAAAACGAGCGGGTCGATGGCGGAACTGGGGGCCGCGGAGTGGTCCGAGGTGGACCCGGGCAGGGTTGCTCGTCCGCTTGATCAGTTGCAGACGCTTTTACAGCAGCCGGTGGACCCGGCGCGGCCCGATGATCTCCGCGCCAATGAAGTGGCCGTGCTGCTATGGGCGGTGGACACCACGCCGGACCGCGAGCAGCGCAAGGAGCAGTGGGAGAAGGCGCAGGGGCTGATCGCGACTTCGGCGCTTTCCCCGGCGTCCAGGCAGCTCTATCAGGAGTTTGGCAAGAGCATGGCGTCGCTGACCCGCCTTCCGAGCGCGACGCTGCTGACGCTGGCCTGGCGGCAGCAGCTTCCGGCGGCCAATTACCTCACGGCGCTCCTCTACCTCCGGCGGAACGACAAGGAGCGCGCGCAGTTTTTCCTCAAGCGCGAGGCGGTGTTTCCCCAAAGCGCGCTTTCCCGCCGGATGGCGCTCGGGCTGGCGCTGGAGGCGAGGGATGTGCCCACGCTGGAGGAGTTGGCGGCGGATCAGGTTTATCGCTATGAGTGGACGCCGGCGGCGAGCACGGTGCTGGCGCTGGAGAAGGGCGACTGGATCGGAGGCGCGGTAAACGTTTTTCGTCAGCAGTGGCTTGATGTCGACGGGCGCATCGTCGTGCTGGCGCTGATTTCGGGCGGCGTCTGGTTTCTCATCTGGCTACAGGCGATTCAGATGAGGGAGGCGAGGGCGACGCGACTGACGCTTTGTGCGCTCGCGACAGTGCTGGGGCTGCTGAGTACCACTCCGACGCTGGTGCTGGATGCCATGACGGGGCGTTACCTCGGGCTGACGCTGGGGAATGGGTTCTGGGGGGATGTCGCCTATTACCTGCTCGGGGTGGGACCGAGGGAGGAGTTGATGAAGTGGCTGGCGGTGCTGCCCCTCGTCCCGGCGCTGCTGCGGCGGCGGAACCGGCTGGAGATGCTGATGGTGCCGGGGTTTGTCGGGCTGGGATTTGCCGTGGGGGAGAATTTCGCCTACTTCTCGGAGTATGCTGCGGCGGCTTATGTGCGGTTTCTGACGGCGAATTTCTTTCACGTGGCGGCGACAGCGCTGCTGGGGCTGAGCTTCATGGAGGCGTACCTCAATCCCCGGCGGCTCTGGTGGCTTTTTCCGCTCTGCTTTCTGGAGGTCTCGGCTCTGCATGGCGTGTACGATGTGTTCATGGCGGTGGAGGGGCTGGAGGCGCTTCAGGTGATCAGCAGCATGGCGTTTGTCGTGCTGGCGCTGCGGTTCTTCCGGAAGCTGCGGCAGTTCCGGAGTCTGGAGACGAACTACTTCTGGATGCCCGCGAGCATTCTGGTCGGACTGGCCGTGGTGATGGCGGCAACGATGGTGGAGGCATCTGCGCGGACGGGGTTTGGGCTGGCGATGGTGGTGCTGGGCTATCACGCGATCACTTTTGGGATGATGATCTACCTTTTCATCTGGCAGACGCGCAACCTGCGCTACGACGCCAATCTGTAAAACGCTATGGAAGCTCTGATCCGATTGGCGGCGAATGTGGGGGTGCTCTTTGTCATCGTGGGCGTAGGGTCGATGGTAGTGCTCTCGTGGGTGCTGGTGCTGCGGGCATTTCGCGAAAATGTGTTTTGGGGGGTGGCCTGTCTGCTGTTTCCGATTGCGGCGTTTCTTTTTGTCATCCGCTACTGGTTTGAAATGAAGCGGCTGGCGACCGCATATATGGCGGCGACTGCGGCGCTGCTGGCGGGGCTGGGGATGGTGTCGCTGGCTCCGGATTTGCGGAGCACTGTGATGGGAGCGCTTCATCACCAGCAGGTGCGATTTGCGGCATTGAAGGAAGGGGCCGATCCGGAGCCGCGCACAGCGGAAGCCCGCGCGCGCCGCGAACTTCAGGAGCGACGGGAGAAACAGGCGCGGGAGGTGGCGGAGTTGACCGAAAAACAGAAGCGGGCCGCGGAGCTCTTCGTGCTTCTCAAAGCGTGGCACGACGAGCTGATGAGCCGCCAGCCGGGAGAAGAGGCCTCGGAAACGGAGAAGGCGCGCTTCGCCGATGAGCACGCAAATTACAGCGGCCTGCTCAAAGAATACAAACAGGCCTCGGAGGAGATCAGGGAGAGAAAATCGACAATCGTGCCCGCAGAAGATACTCCTTCAGGGACACCTGAAGTCCCGCAGGAAGCCTCTTCGCCGCCTGAACCCGAGACGATGTCCTCCTCCATACCGGAGATCAAAAAATGAAAATAGCTTATATTACCCAATATGATTCCTCAAACGTCCATGCATGGTCCGGAAGCGGGTTCTGGATCAGGCGCGCTTTAGAGGAAACGGGAGCAGACGTGCTTCCGATCGGACCGCTGGACGAAGGAGTTTACCTGCGCTGGAAAACCCGGCTTAAGAAGCTTTATTACCTCAAAGTGCGGGGGCAGGAATTCTGTCGGGACCGGGAATTGGGCCTGGTGGAAGCATGGGAACGGGAATCCCGCCGGCAGCTTGACCGGAGAGAGGTTGACGTCCTTTTTTCTCCCGGGACACTTCCTTTGGCCTATTCGCAGAGTCCTCTGCCCAAAGTGTTCTGGACGGATACCTGCTTTGCGGGGCATATGGAGATGTACCGTCAGTTCGATGCATGGAGCCGGAAGAATCTGAAGCCCGAGGAATTGGCGGAGTTGGATCGCACTCCGCGCCTGCGTTATGCGCGGATTTGCCGGGAGACGGAGACCAACGCGAACCGGCTTGAGCAGATGGCGCTGGATAAGGCTTCGCTTGCGATCTTCTCCTCTCAGTGGGCCGCGGATCGAACCCTGAAGTACTATCATATCGATCCCGCAAAGGTGAAAGTCGTACCTTTTGGCGCGAATATCGTCTGCAACCGCCGGGAGGAAGATATCCTCCAATATCTGGAATTGCGGTCCGGGGAACGCTGCCGGTTACTGTTTTGCGCTGTGGAGTGGGCGTGGAAGGGGGGGAGCTTCATTCTGGCGATAGCCGAAGAGCTGCATCGGCGGGGGGTGCCGGTCGCAGTGGATATCGTGGGGGTTACCCCGCCCGTAGCTTCGCTGCCGGAGTACGTAAAGTGTCACGGGTTTGTGTCCAAGAGGACACCGGAGGGAGTGCGTCATTTCGAAGCGTTGATGCAGCAGGCGGACTTTTTGGTTCTGCCGACGCGAGCAGACTGTGCGCCGGTCGTTCTGGCGGAGGCCGGCTCCTATGGGGTGCCGTCGCTGGCGACTGCGGTGGGCGGTATCGGTTCGCAGATCGTTTCGGGGCGGAACGGATGGAGCTATCCCCTTGACGCTCCGGCTTCGGAGTGGGCGGATCGGATTGAATCGCTCTTTGCTGATCGCGCGGCTTATAGGGAGCTGGCGCTCTCCTCTTTCCGCCATTACAAGGAGGAGCTGAACTGGGAGACCGCTGGGAGACGAGTGCGCGGCCTGCTTGAAGAGGTTTGCGGTGGGTCTTTGGCGCGGTCAGGGAGCTGATAGAGCGGTGAAAGTATGGCCGTTTAGCCCGGCTCTGAGAGCGGCGATTCTGGCGTTTCGCTCGCTGACCGGGAGGTAGTCGGTGCGGATGGACCACCAGACCCGGCTGATGCCGGTGGGCGGGGCGAGCCGGTCGAGCAGGAGGCGGGTGAGCTGTTGGCGCTCGATCGCCGGAGCGTTTTCGAAGTAGGCGCTCAGGATGAGGCGGGCGTGGGCGAGCCATTGCTCCAGCGGCCAGTAGCCCATGGTGCCTTGAATCATGACAAAGAGGTCGTCGGCGTGGCGGTCCGGAGCGGGCATGCCGGAGCGGTGGGCGACTTCAAAGTCGATGAGCCGGGCACGGTCGGCGGCGGGGTCGTAGATGAAGTTGTCGAGATGGGCATCGCCGTGCGACCAGCCTTCGCCGTTCAGCGCGGGGCAGGGAAGCTGGTGAGCCCGACGAAGCTCCCTTGCGGCGGCGGCAAGCATGGCGGGAGCGATCCGGCCGCTCTTTGCGGGGGCTTCAAGCGCGAAGCCGGGGAGCTGCCCGGCCCAGACGCTCCGGTCCGCTCCGGCAAAGGCGGTGTAGCCTTCGCCACTGTGAAGCAGCAGAAAGGAGTCGATCTCCCAGCGCATCCAGTCGTGGTGCGAGGCCCAGACGACGATGGGGTTCTGCGCAAAGGCGAAGAAGGCGTTGGCACAGGGGATGATGGCGCGGCTGGAGATCCGGCGCTGCTTGACCCAGTAGATCCGTCCGTCGCGCTCTTCCTGCCGCAGCCGGTTGATCCGGATGGCGTCGATGAAGCGGAAGGTGGCCGGGGGGCGGCGCCCGGCGATCAGCGACTCCCCGG
>JBEBWR010000030.1:0-20113 GCA_040392045.1 Chthoniobacter flavus
ATTCGCCGTCGGGGTCGTATCGGCGCGTCTGCGTCCACGGATTCTGGATGCGGAAATACGGGGCCGCATCCGCACCCGTGCCCGCGCTCCATTGCCAACCGCCGTTGTTCGAGGCGATTTCACCATCGGCAAGCTGCCGCATAAAGAATTGCTCGCCCAGCCGCCAGTCCAGATGGAGATCTTTAGTGAGGAACATGGCGACGATCATTCGTACCCGGTTGTGCATGAAGCCCGTGGCGGCAAGCTGGCGCATCCCGGCGTCCACGATGGGGAATCCCGTCGTTCCTTCGCACCACCGGCGGAAGGCCTCGCCCGGCGGTCGCCACGGCAGCCCCTGGTACTTCGGCTGGAACTCGTGCTCAAGCACTGCCGGCCAGTGCCACAACACGGCGAGGTAAAACTCCCGCCAGATCAGCTCATTAAGGTAGGCCAGAACGCTCTGCCGGTGCGCGGCGGCGCGACATTCCCTTACCACCTGTCGGCAGCGCTGCGTCAACTCGCGAGGAGAAAGCGTTCCCCAGCGGAGGTCCATGGAGAGCCGCGAAGTCTGTCCCGCGGCGGGGAGGTCGCGCAAAGCCGCATATTCCCGGATGGGACCGGAGAAGAATGCTTCCATGCGGCGGCGCGCGGCGGGTTCTCCGGGCTCAAGGATGGCGGCGGTCGACGTCAGGCCCCAGTCAGCCAAGGTCGGAAGCGGCAGGGATTTCATCTCCGGAGGAGGCGGATGAAGCCGGATCGGCGCGGCGGGAAGCGGCTCGGGAGCCGGGGTGCGCAGCCACGCTTTGGCATACGGAGTGAAGACGCGGAACGGCGAACCCGTGGCGGTAAGAACACTCTCCGGATCATGCACCGCGACGTCGTGAAATCCCGCGACGCGTACGCCCAATCGCCGCGCCATGACGGCCACCCGGACTTCCATCGCGCGACCGAAGGGATCGGGATCGCGGTTATAGTAGAGCGCCTCCGCCCCGCTCTCCGCCAGCAAGCGCTCCAGTTCCGCCAAGGCCTCGCCCCGACGCACGATCAGACGGCTCCCCGCTTTCACCAGCGCCGCAGTCAGCGCGGACACTGCCCCGCAGAGCGCCTCCTGCCGGGGCGCTCCTGTCCAGCGATGCGCGCGCTTCCATTCGCTCTGGATGAATACCGGAACGACATGCCCCCCGCTGTCACGCACGGCAGCGGCCAGCGCCGTATTATCGCGCAGCCGAAGATCGCGGCGAAACCAGTGGATGATCATCATCTTGATCAGGGGAGGTCCGCAGGATCGTATGGCTCAACTACGCTACGCCCCCGCCGACTCGGCCTGGATTCGCTCCAACTCCTCCCAGCGGGCGTAGAGCTGCTCCAGTTTTTTCCGCGTCTCCTCCACTTCGCGGTGAAGCGCTTCGGCTTCGTGGCCGTGTTTACCGTGAAAATCGGGGTCGCCAAAAAGACCTTCGATCTCCTCCACGCGGCTTTCGGCGGTAAGGATCGCCTCTTCCATGCCCTCCAGCTCTTTCGTTTCCTTGTAGCTGAGCTTGCGGGCCTTTGGTTTTGGCGCGGTAGCGGGCTTGGGCTTTGCGATGGAGGGGCCGGGGTCCGGGGGGATCGCGGCGAGCTGCTTCTGCCGTTTCTCCCAGTAATAATCGTAATTCCCCACGCTGTAGCTCACCTGCCCCTCGCCCTCAAAGGCGAGGATGCCGGTGCAGACGCGATTGAGGAAATAGCGGTCGTGGCTGACGACGAGGACGACGCCTTCAAACGCCAGCAGCGCCTCCTCCAGCATCCGGAGCGTGGCGAGGTCGAGGTCGTTCGTCGGTTCGTCGAGGATTACGAAGTTTCCGCCGTTCTTGAGGATCTTCGCCAGCAGCAGACGGCTTCGCTCGCCGCCGGAGAGGGCGCGGACCTGCGTGATCAGCCGGTCATCCGTGAAAAGGAAGCGCTTCAGGTAACCGCGTACAGGGATACGCTGGCCGCCGAAGTCGACGTAGTCGCCCCCCTCGCCCATCGCCTCAAGCACGGTGGCGTTATCGTCCAGTTGCAGACGGGCCTGGTCGACGTAGTTAAACCGCGTGAGCTGACCGATCTTTACCTCGCCTTCGTCCGGTGGGAGCTGGCCGAGGAGAATCTTGAGCAGCGTGGTCTTGCCAAGGCCGTTCCGTCCGGTGATGCCGATGCGCTGTCCGGCTTCAAACTTGAAGTCGATCCCGGAGAAGAGCCGTCGCCCGCCGAGGGTCATCCCGACGTTCACCAGCTCCACCACGCGGTTGCCCAACTGCGGAGCCGGAGGCATGATGAGATCGACCTCGCGCTCCGCCTCCGGCGCCTCCTGTCCGGCGACTTCGAAGTAGGCGTCGAGGCGGCTGCGCGATTTTGTCCGGCGCGCTTCGGGAGAGCGGCGGACCCACTCCAGCTCGCGCTTGAGAAACATCTGGCGCTTGTGTTCGGCCACTTCGGCGGCAGCCATCCGTTCGGCGCGCTGGATGATGTAGTCGGTGTAGTTTCCCTCGTAGGAGACAAAATCTCCGGCGTAAAGCTCCGTGATCCCGTTGGTCACGCGGTCGAGAAAGTAGCGGTCGTGCGTGACTACGATGAACGCACCCTTGTAGCTGTCGAGGTAACCGATAAGCCACTCGATGGATTCCGTATCGAGATGGTTCGTCGGCTCGTCGAGAATAAGCAGATCGGGCTGGGAGACCACCGCCCGGGCCAGCGCCACGCGCCGCTTCTCCCCGCCGGAGAGCTTGTCGATCCGGGCATCGCCGGGAGGCGCGTCGAGCTTGGACATGGCTGTGGCGATCCGGTGATCCAGACTCCAGCCGTCGAGCTGGTCGATGCGGGCCTCCAGTTCGTCGTGGCGCCCCGTATGCCCCGGCAGCGACTCGTACTCCGCGATCAGGTCGAGCAGATGACGCGCGCCCTCCCGGATATTCTCCTCCACCGTTAGCGCGGGATCGAGGGAGAACTCCTGCGGCAGATAGCCGACGATCAGCCCCCGGCGACGCGCCACCGTTCCGCTATCCGGTTCCAGCACCCCGGCAAGGATGCGGAGGAAGGTCGATTTCCCCGAGCCATTCCGACCGACCAGACCGAGGCGGTCGCCTTCGTGGATGGAAAAAGACGCTTTATTAAGCACGACCTGCTCGTTATACCGAACCGAGAGATCTTGAGCCGTCAGGATGGAAACAGAACCGGGAGCAGCCATTGAAGCGGGCATCTTCGGAGAAAATCCCGGCGAGGCGAACAAAAATTTCGTTTTTGCCGCGCAACTTTTCTCTTACCCTTGGGTTTCATCCTTGTCATGAAACCGTCACGCCCTACCCACAGCCCCTCTTCCGAACCGTCGGAAAAGGATTTTGCTCCGGATCTTGCGCACGACCTCACGCAGAACCTTGAGCAGGACACCGAGCTTTGGGATCTGCTGGGCAAGGCCGACCGGCCCACCCCGGTTTCGCCGTTCTTTGCGCGCAACGTGCTCCGGGAGGTCCGCCTCGCCGAAGCGCGGAAAGCGGAGAGCGGACTGGCGGGCACCCTTCGCGGCCTGCTGGCCCGCTGGCGGATGCTCACAGGCGGGGCAACGCTCGCCGCCGCCGTCGCGCTCGCGGCCACCCTCACGCTTCACTCCCCGCATGAACCGGCAACCCCCGGCATGGCTCAGGCAGCGGCTCCGTCCGCCACTACCGCCACCGCCGGCTACGATGCCGAAATCATCGCGCAACTCGACGAACTCCTCGACGACGAATCGATATGGCTAGACAGCACCGTTTCCGCCTACTGACCCTCCGCACCGCTCCGCTCGGACTGGCCCTGCTGCTGCTCGCATCGGCCTCCCCTGTCCGCGCGGAGGCCCCGGGCGCTTCCGCCGCCCCATCGGCTTCACCCGCTTCATCGACCGCTTCTGACGAAGAAGCCGATGAAGCGGATGCTCCCCCGCCCCCGCCGCACTGGCATGGCGGAGGTAAAGGCCGCCGGGGTCCCCGTCCCCCCATGCCGCCGCCCCCGAACGAGCCGGATCTGAGCAGGCTTTCTCCCGAGGAGCGCCAGCGCTTCGAGCGGAACAAAGCGCGCTGGGACGCCCTCTCCCCGGAGGAAAAGGAATCCCTGCGCAAGCATCACGAGGAACGGAGGGAACGGATGATCCGCAGCATCGACCGGGTCATTGAAGAGAACCGCCTGAAGCTCGACGAGTCGCAGCGCCGCGAGTTTACCCGCCGCTTCATGGCGGAGCGCCGCCGGATCGAAAGCGAACTTCGCCGCGAGATGAACGAAAAGCGCAAGGAAGCCGTGAGCGAACTGGTCCGCAAGCTCGCCGACGAATTTCAGAAAGAAGCGGGGAAAGAGACAGGCGGGAAGAGTGGGGCAAAATAGGGTTTGACCCCGATGGGGTCGGCCCTCAAAACTGCTTCCACTTAAACCATGTCTCTTACCCATATCTCTGATATCCGCGCCCGGGAAATTCTCGACTCCCGGGGCAACCCGACGGTGGAAGTTGACGTTACGCTCGACGGCGGCGCCGTGGGCCGTGCCGCGGTCCCGAGCGGAGCCAGCACCGGCGAGCACGAAGCGTGGGAGCTGCGCGACGGCGACGAAGCCCGCTACGGCGGCAAAGGCGTCCTCAAGGCAGTCGCCTCGGTGAACGAAGTCCTCGCCCCCGAGCTGGAAGGCTACGACGCGCTGGATCAGGTCACCATTGATCGCACGATGATCGGCATCGACGGGACGCCGAACAAATCCCGCCTTGGCGCGAATGCCCTGCTCGCCGTCTCGATGGCCACGGCCCACGCCGCCGCTCTCCAGCTCGGCCTGCCGCTCTTCCGCTACCTCGGCGGACCGAACGCAAAGGTGCTCCCCGTCCCGATGATGAACATCCTCAACGGCGGCGCGCATTCCGACGCCCCGATTGACTTTCAGGAGTTCATGATCATCCCGAAAACCGCGTCGAGCTTCTCCGAAGCCCTGCGTCAGGGAACGGAGATCTTCCACGCCCTCAAGAGCGTACTCAAAGGACGCGGGCTCTCCACCGCCATCGGCGACGAGGGCGGCTTCGCGCCGAAGCTCGACTCTGCCGAAGACGCGCTGGAATCCATCGCCGCCGCCGTGAAGAAAGCCGGATACAAATTCGGCGAAGACATCTTCGTCGCGCTCGACGCCGCCTCCAGCGAGTTCTACGACCGCGAGACGGGCGACTACGTTTTCAAGAAATCCGACGGCTCCCGCCGCTCCGGCGAAGCGCTCGTGGCGTACTACGAAGAGCTCTGCGGGAAATACCCGATCATCTCGATTGAGGACGGCTGCGCCGAGAACGACTGGGCCACATGGAAACTGCTCACCGAGGCGCTCGGCTCCAAGGTGCAGCTCGTCGGCGACGATCTTTTCGTTACGAACGTCGACTTCCTCCGCAAAGGCATCAACAGCGGCGTGGCGAACTCGATTCTCGTCAAGGTTAACCAGATCGGCACTCTGACGGAGACCTTCGATGCCATTGAACTGGCGAAGGAAAACCGCTACACCGCCGTCATCAGCCACCGCTCCGGCGAGACGGAAGATACGACGATCTCCGATATCGCCGTGGCGACCAACGCCGGTCAGATCAAGACCGGGTCGCTCTGCCGTACCGACCGCGTGGCGAAGTACAACCAGCTCCTCCGCATTGAGGAACTGCTGGGCGACAACGCCGTCTACGGCGGCAAGCTCCGCTAAGCCACCTGATCGGTAAAGTTATTCAGCAAACCGGCCCCGCCTTTTTTCAAGGGCGGGGCCGGTTCTTTTTCCCGGAGCAAAATCGCCGCCAGCGCTGTTTTTCTCTTGGCTCAGGGACGGCTTTTCCTATTAAATGCACGCTGCCCCAAGTCACCTTTTCGCCGCTATCGGCGGACGGTCTCCGGCACCTGCCCGATCTGTTTGTATAGCCCTGTCCTGCACCCTACCACTGCACCCACTTTCCGATCCGTGAACCCCACCTTCTATGGCGAGCCTCCGGCGGACGAACCGCGCGTCCTGACGACGATCAATCGTCTCATGATGATCGCCATCGTCCTTGCCGTTTGCGCCGGGGGAATGATCGCGTTTATCCCCCTGCTCCGGCAGCAGGCGCAGATCTCCGGTGACATCGCCCGGCTGGAATCGGAGCTCAAGAAGGAAAAAGCGATCAACCGCGATCTGGAGAAGCGCAAGACGCTGCTACAGAATAATCCGGAGTATATCGAATCAACCGCCCGCGATCTGCTGAACATGGCCAAGCCGGGCGAGGTGATCATCCGTTTCGAGGGGCTTCCGCCCTCGCGGAGAACCCCGTAAGCATCCCCGGTTCCTCCCTGCCGACCTGCCATTCCGCTCGTCAGCGTCCCGTCTCTCCCCAGGCGAATTTTCCGGATCTTCGCCCCATGTTCCTCTATATCGTTCAGCTACTCGGTGTCGCTGTCTTTGCCTGCTCCGGCTGCGTGGCGGCCAGCCGCAAGCCGCTTGACCTGCTCGGCATCGTGATGGTCGCGACGGCGACCGCCGTGGGCGGGGGCACTGTACGCGACGTCCTGCTCGACCGTACGCCGTTCTGGATTGAGGACCCGATGTACCTCGTCGTCGTCATCATCACGGCGGGGCTCGCCTCGCTCTACGCGCGCCACTTCCCTTTTCCCCACCGCCTGCTGCTCCATGCCGACGCCATCGGCCTCTCCATTTTCACGATCATGGGGACACAGCTCGCCGAGCAGGAAGGCGTCAGCCCCCTGATTGCGCTCGTGATGGGTGTGATCACCGGAGTCGTCGGAGGCGCCATCCGCGACCTGCTCTGCGCGGAAATCCCGTTCATCATGCGGAGCGGTCATCTCTACGCCACCGCCGCCTTTGCCGGATCGGGCGTCTACCTGCTCCTGCTGCAAACCGGGATGACCGGAAACGCGGCCGGAGTCATCGGGATGATCACCTGCGCGGCGTTCCGCTGGTCCGCCATCCTCTTCAACATCCGGCTCCCGGCGTTTCAGGTCAGGTATCCGAGGGATTGAATCCGCTCGCAGAGGAGTGAGGTAAAGCCGGTGGTGCTCTGTTCTCCGCCCAGATCGCGCGTACGCGTTGCGGGATTGGCCAGCAGCTCGTCCACTGCCTGATCCAGCATGGCGGCGGCCTCGCACAGCCGGGCTTCGCCTCGTCGCTGCCCGATCCAGTCGAGCATCATCCCGGCAGAGAGGATCAGCGAAGTCGGGTTGGCAATATCCCGCCCGGCGATGTCGGGGGCCGATCCATGCTGGGCCTGTGCCATGCAATGCTCGTCTCCGCAGTTGATCGACGCGGCCAGCCCGAGGCTGCCGGACAGTTCGGCGGCTTCGTCAGAAAGAATATCCCCGAACATATTGGTCGTCACCACGACATTGAACCGCTGCGGATCGCGCACCAGCAGCGCCGCCATCGAGTCCACGAGCTGCTCATCATACGGCACGCCGCTCGCCTCCGCCGCCGCCCGGGTCTCCGCAAGGAAGATCGGCTCCGACACCTTCAGCACATTGGCTTTGTGCACCGCCGTCAGCTTCCCTTGCCGATGCGCTGCCAACGCCGCAGCACAGCGGGCGATCCGCCGGGAACCCTGCACGGTCACTTTCCGAAGAGAGAGCGCCACGTCGGGGGTCGGCATCAGTTCTCCCGGGCCGCTGAACATATTGCGATCCGAGTAGAACCCCTCGGTATTCTCGCGGACGATCACGAGGTCCATCGGCGTCCGGGAGAAATAGGGTATCCCCTCGCGCGTGCGACTGGGGCGGAGATTGGCGTAAAGATCCAGCCCGATTCTCAGAGCAGAAGAGACATTGATCCCCCCCTCTGAACGCGGAGGATAGATCGCGTGAGAAATCGGACCAAGCAAGATGCCGGAGGCTTTTCTGGCAGATTCCAGCAGTTCGGAATCGAAAGTCGCCCCGGCTTCCCGAAGGCGCTCCAGCCCGACGCAATGGGAGGTGAATTCCAGATGCAGTCCAAAGCGCCGATCCAGACAGGATAAAGCTTCCAAAGTGGCTTGCGTAATCTCCGGCCCAATCCCGTCGCCGGGGAAAACGATGATCGAAACAGCGCGATTTGCGGCATTCATTGACTGCACACCCTATAGCAAGATGCCGCTGCATGTCGAGCGCAAGCGTTCCGTCAATTCCGGCGGGCCGGGAAACAGGAGAAATGGCGGCGTACTCCGATTGCGCTTGCTACCCGTAGACTCTCGGATAGCGTGACCCGACTTCCATTCTTTGTGTCCAATCCGTTCTCATCTCCGACGGTGCGTCATCTGGCGCTCATTCTCCTCGTAAGTTTTGGCGCCTTCTGGTTCCAGCTCGGCAAGCTGGGGTTTATCGATCCCGATGAACCGTTCTACGCGCTCACCGCGCGGGAGATGGTGCAGTCGGGGGACTGGATCACTCCGCAGATCTTCGGAAAGCCGCAGTTTGAAAAGCCGATCTTCTACTACTGGTTCCCGGCGGCGGCGTTCAAGTTCCTCGGTGAAAGCGAGTTTGCCGGACGCCTGCCCACGGCGATTGCCGCGACGATCCTTTCCATCCTCACCTACTTCATGGGGCGGACTCTCTTCAACCGCCGCGCCGCGCTCATCGCCGCGCTCTTCATGACGACGGGGATCGAGCTGATGGTAATGGGCCGCCTGATGCTCACCGACATCCCCCTGACCATCTTCGCCAGCGCCTCCATCTACTGCTACTGGCTGGCGCTCAAGCGGCCGGAAAAGCGCGATTTCTGGATCTTCTGGCACCTGACCGCCAGCGCCATGGCGGTATTGACCAAGGGGCCGATCGGCTCGCTGATCCCGCTCTTTACCTCGCTCTCCTTTACCTGCATCTGGGGGAAACCGTTCCTCCTACGCGGCAAGGGCTTCTGGTGGGGGGCCGGGGTCTATGCCGTGGTCGTCGTGCCGTGGTACCTGACGATGATCGTCATGCACGGCTGGCCCTTCATCGATGAATTTTTCATCCGCGACAACTGGCTACGCTTCCTCCGCGCCGAGCATCCGGCGAACAACCATATGTGGTATTACCCCGGTGTCTTCCTGCTCGGGTCGATCCCGTGGCTGCCGGGGGCGCTGCTGGCGTGGCGCGAACTGTTCCGGCGTCAGCACGGCGACGAGCCGCTGCTCTTCGTTCAGTGCTGGTTCTGGGCGAATCTGCTCTTCCTCACGGCGGCGGCCTCGAAGCTGCCTTCTTACGGCTTCTATCTCTTTGTCCCCTTCGCGCTGATGCTCGGGCGCGGCATTGACGTGCTGATCGCGGGGGGCTACCGCTCGAAGGTCACGCAGTGGGTCCTGCTTATCGCGGCAGCCCTACAGGCGGGTGCCGCATTTGTCGCACCGTTCGTCCCGACGGCGAAGCCGTTTACGGGGACGATTATCACCCTTGGCGTGCTGATGACAGCGGCACTCGTCTTCCTCGCATTGCGGCAGTATCGCGCATGGATCGGAGCGACCTCCGCTGCGGGCGTGGCGTTCATCGTCTACGCCCTCGGCTTTAACGCCACGGAGATCGAGCGCGTCAGCTCTGTGAAACCGATTGCGCGCGAGATGGTTAAAGCGCAGAAGGAAGGCGAGCCGCTCATGGCCGGAAAATTCGCCGTACGCGGGATCATCTTCTACACCCACCAGCCCGTCTCGGTCATCGCGAACAACTCGCATCCCTTCTGGGCCGACCATCCGCTGGAGATCGTCGGGAGTAACAAAAGCCTCAATCGCTACCTCGACAAACACGGCTCCGCGCTCGTAACGATGCGCAAACCCGAGTGGGCCAAGTACCAGAACCACGACGCCTTCGAAGTCCGCGAGATCAACGAATGGTTCGGCGAGAACCTCTTTATCCGCGGCTACAGCGACGACACGCAGCCCAAGCGGCCGGAACAGGCAAAGCAGCCCTGATGGGGCTTGGTGGGCGGCTCCCTGCCGCCCCGCTCCGCCTTTCTTTATTTTATCGCGAGATCTTCTTCCCGCCGAAGTAGGTCTCCAGCACTTTCGTTTCTTTGAGGTCAGCGTCCGAGACTTCGAAGACGTCGCGGTCCAGCACGATGAAGTCGGCCTGCTTGCCTTTCTCCAGCGTTCCGATCCGCTCCGCCAGCCCGACGGTCCGTGCCGCGTTGATCGTGTAAGCGTAGAACATCGCTTCGCGGCTCACCCGCTCCGCTTCCTCCAGCACGCCGCCGGGGCCGACCCGTGTGACGGCCTGATAGATCGCCTCCCACGGGCTGGGCGGGGAAATCGGCCAGTCGCTGGCTCCTGCGATGGTGGCTCCGGCCTTCAGCAGCGACTCCGCGGGGTATTGGTAGCGGAAGATGCTCTCGTCCACATACGGCTTGATGAGATCGACGGTATAGCCGTCCGCCGTTGCCCAGATGAGCTGCATGGAAGCAATAACATTGAGCGCCTTGAAGCGGGGAAAATCATCGGGATGCACCAGTTGCAGGTGCGTGATGGAATGCGCGATTCCCGAGTCGTGCTGCTTGCGGGCGAACTCAAACGCATTGAGGGTTTCGCGAACGGCGCGATCGCCGATGGCGTGCACGTGGACGATCCAGCCGCGCCGGTCAGCGGCGCTGACGAGTTCGCCAAAATGCGCCGGATCAATGAGCAGCTCTCCCGGCTTCTCGCTGTTGTGATAATGTCCGAGCAACGCGGCGCTCTGCGCGGGGAACTCCAGTACGCCGTCGGCAAAGACCTTGATCCCCGGGAAAGTCACATTTGGCGTCCCGCTGAAATGCTGACGCACCTTGTCGAGCACTTCGAGGTCCGCGGGCTTTGCCGTCGCAGGCGCAACGAGCAGCGCGGCGACATGGGCAGTCAGTTCGCCCTTGTCTGCCAGCGCCTTGTAGGCAGGAAGGATGCCGTAGCTCTTCTCGGTGGGCTGGAGGGAGAATAGCCCCTCGCCGGGAGAGGCGTTCGTCGCGGGGTCCATCCACGCGGTGATGCCGAGCGCGTTATTGTACGCTACCGCGGCGCGGGCCGCCTGTAGCAGTCCTTCTTCCGTCGGCTTGGGCATGATGGCGTTGGCGCGGTCCCATCCGGCGTCGACCAGCAGCCCGTTCGGCTCGCCGTCCTTCGTCGCGCCCACAGTCTGCTTCTGCTCCTCGGGAAGCGTGTCGATATACGCCTTGTCGATCTTCGCCCGGGCGAGCACGATACGGTTGACCCAGGCGGTGTGATAATCACTGCCAAGGAAGGCGACAGGGACTTTGGCCCATTCGCCCTGATTGAAAATGCGGTTCAGCTCATCCGCCTTGGACCAGTAGCTGGAGTGCATCCCCGTCACCACGAGCACATCCTCCTTGAGGGCCTTCCCGTCGTCGCGCCAGCCGATGAGGCGCTTCTCCAGTTCCTTGAGGTCCACCTCCTCGTCGTCCATATCAGCGTTGGAAAGCTGAATCCCGCCAAAGATGGCATGCGAATGGGAGTCGATCAGCCCCGGCATCACACGCTTTCCGGCGAGATCGACAACGCCCGTCTTGTCGTCGGCCAGCGCGCGGATCTCCTCATCACTGCCGACCTGCGCGATCGTGGCGCCCTCCACGGCAAAAGCCGTTACCTGCGGCTGTACGGTATTGGCGGTAAAGACCTTGCCGTTGACATAAATCCGGTCGACCGCCGCGCTGGCGGAAATCGTCAGACCGCACGCGACAGCAGCGGAGAGAGAAGAAAATGAAATACGCATGATAAGCTCCGGTAAAAGGAACGCTCCACCCTGCTAGGTTTTCCAAAGTTTTCAACTCCATATCGCCCCTTGCCTTTGAAGGCCAATCGGGCCACTCTCCCCGGTCATGCCGACGACTCCTTTTCGCGTAGCGCACCTCACCGATCTGCATGCCCGGGAGCAGATTCCCGGCACCGCTCCGACCTCCCGACGCCGTTCACGCGAGGCGCTGCTCGCCCGGGCGCTGGCGGCCGTCAAAGCCCAGCGCGCCGATCTCCTCGTCATCACCGGTGACCTGCTCGACGTTCCCCTCTTTCTTCTGACCGGTATCCCCGTCGGCGTCGCCTCTCCGGGCGACTCTGCAGAGTGGCTCGACGCCGTCCGTCGCGACTACCTCGCCGCGCGGAAGCAGCTCGATGATTGCGGCATCCCCTACCGGATCTTACCGGGCAATCACGATCACGCCGCAATCTTCGCCGAGGTCTTTCATGATCAGGGCGATGAAACCACCGCGGGCGGCTACCGCTGGATCACCTTCACCGATCACGAACAGGAGGGCAACACGCCCCGTCGTCTCCTCGCCTCGCGGCATCTCTTCAATCGCGTCCTGACCGACGGCGACCCCACTCCGCAGATTCACCTCCAGCACTACCTCTTTCATCAGCCGCCCACCGGCAGCTACCCCTACATCTACGCGGAAGCCGACTGGCTGCGCTCGGAGATGGCCGCCTCGGGGCGGGTGCGCATGGCGATCAGCGGTCATTACCATACGGGACGCCCGCTGGAGGAAGAGAACGGCATCGTCTACACCGTCGGCGAAGCCTTCGGGGAAGCGCCACACCCATGGCGCATCTACGAGTTCAACGGCCCGACAATCGCGCTGGAGCATCACTCGCTCGCCCCGGCGACGCCTTCGCCCGTCGTTTTCCTCGACCGCGACGGAGTGATCAACGACCTCCCCGCCTACACCTTCGGCCCCGAGCGGATGGCGCTGATCCCGGGAGCCGCCCGGGCGATCCGGCGCTTGAATGAGGCAGGTATCCCCGCCGTAGTGGTCACCTCGCAGTCATCCATCGGCGCGGGGTATGTTACGCGCGCCATCGTCGATCTGGTCAACGAGCGGATGCAGCAGTTGCTCGCCGCCGAAGGAGCCGCGCTCGATGCGATCTACTACACGCAGGGCGCGGGCGAAGCCACCGTGCTTCCCGCGCTGGCCTCGCAGCCCACGGAGAAAAGCACACTGCTGGAGCAGGCCTTCGCCGACCTGCCGCTCCTGCGCGATCAGGCATGGATCGTCGGCGACCGCCTCACCGATATCGCCGCAGGAACAGCCGCCGGAGTCCCCGGGATACTGGTCCGCACGGGCTACGGCGCCGAGCAGGCCAAGCTGCCGGACGCGGACGGCATCCCCGTCGTCGATGACCTCGACGCTGCGGTAACGCGGATTCTGAATCGCCCCCACGGAGTGATGCTCTGAACACCTGACACTGCTGTCTCCTTGTTCCCGGAGTTTGGAAACGAGGGGTTAATTTCACCCTATACGGCGGAAATTTCCGGGAACATCGGTTCGAGCTTGGGCAGCATTGGAAATGCAGCCGCTGCACTCATAGCCAATCCTCATCAACCGTCGACGTTCGCGAATGAAGGGCCTTACTTTTACTTTAACGCTCTAGTAAAATGCGGGGTCAAATCTCCCCTGCCCCATTGCTCGACACCATTGACTGTACGGCAGAAGCAGAACATTATTACAATAATGGCAACGCAGAAAACAATTGCGAAAGCGCTGGGTATCTCACAGCCATCCGTTAGCGCTGTGCTCGGCAAGCACTCGGAAAAATCCAAGACTGCCGTAAGCCCCGAGATGCGAAACCTCATTCTTACGAAAGCGAAAGAGCTCGGGTACCGCCCCAATATCTTCGCTCAGGCACTAAACGGAGTCCGAACCAAAACGATCGGGCTCGTCCATTACGATCCTGCGTTTGCCAACCATATTGATCAAAAGACCATCATCGCCCGGGAAGTTTATCAATACGGCTATCGGCTTAATACCCTCAACGCCACAGCGATCAATATCGCCGCCCCCGAAACCATGAGCCACATCATAGATCAGCTCATCGATATGCGGGTGGACGGGGTCATCTTCTCCTTCGTACCGGGATACATGTCGATTGAAGAAGTAAAGCGACTCTCCAGCCACAATATTCCCATCGTGTCCATCCGCGGCACAATGTTCCCCGGAGTCCCCTACTTTGGCATGGATATAGACCAGACGTTCGCCCTCCTCACAAAACACCTCCTCCATCTCGGGTATCGGCGCCTTTTTCTCATCCGCCAAGCGCCTACGTTTAGCTCGAACGTGCCGATTATTCTTACAGAGCATCCGAAAATAAAGGCTTTCGAAGAAGCTATCAAAAGAGCTGGTGGCAGCGTAGTTGATCTCGGCATCAGGGATCTGAGCACGCCTCCTCCCGAATTGCCCAAAACAAATTCTCGCGCACCGGTCGGATACTTTGGTTTCTTCCACCCGGCAAATGATGCCTCCCGGACCCGGTACAGCCCCTTCGAGATAGGCAGACAGCAACTCGACTACTGTCTGGATATGGGCTTCCAGATGGATGCCTACCTGTTCTCCAGCGACGATCATGCGTTGGGAGCTATCAGCGCAGCACTTCGCCGTAACATCAGAGTCCCCGAAGACATCGGGATCACCGGTATGGATGGAACCCAAATGGGGCAATACCATACTCCGGCCTTCACCAGTATGGAGCTACCCACAGAAGTGATTGCCAGCCGAGGCACCAAATATCTTCTGAAATTGATCGAGAAGAAGCAGAAGCAGGAAGCCTCCTCTCTCTCAGAAGAGCAGTTTATGGAACTTTACCCATGTCGGCTCCTCGTAGGCGGAACTACCAGCCTCCGCTCCGGAGCCGGAGCTTGAGTTCCACCCAGAGATGGTCTGCGCCCAGATCCCCACAAACCCGTAAATACTGCTTGACGTTAATTATCCGCATAGTTAAAAAGACATCCAGCCACCTACCCCTTCTTCAGAACCTGATATCCGGATTGCCATCCGGAGCCGAATCCAGCATGGATCTCATAATTTCGGATTTATTTTTCAATTTTAATTATCCGCAAAATTAAACCGTCCATCCACAAGAATTGGTGATGAGGCTCATCACCTCCACTTCCACCATCACACTCGCACTATGAAGTATTTCTTTCCCCCTCTCCTCACCACAACCCTGACTGCTGCCCTACTCAGCACCAGCGCCCCATCGGCCCAAGCGGGAGTCATTGATCTCTCCAAGCCTGTCGGGGACAGCATTACCCCAACAGGCGTCTACTGGACCTTTGACGAGGGCACCAAAGGCACTCATGATCACGATGCTAAAGACCATTCAGGCAATGGCTATGACGGGGTTCTGACCCCAGGAACCGAGGGTGCGTCCCCCACCTATACAGAAGGAAAGTTTGGCAACGGGATTCAAATCCAAGCGACCTCGCCGACATTGTTGGACCCCAATGTTTTCTACGATGGCACCGGTCAGGATGTCTCCGCGATTGATTTCTCCGGAAAGGAATTTACCGTCGGGCTTTGGTTGAAGCTGAACTCCTATAACGAAGGAGCAAGCCAGACGATCTTTCTCGTTGAGAGAGGCAACTCCATCTTTCCCAACAGTGCCACTCGGCGAAATTTCTTCTCATTCCGGCTACTAAAGTCTTCCAACGATACCTGGCAGCTCAACTTAATGATTGGCGATGGGGAGCAGGAAAGCATTTCGGTCAGTTCATCGACGGCTGCTACGGGATTTAACGCTCCCAATGATCTTGACTGGCACCAGTTTGCGTTCAGCTTGAAGCCCACCGAGGGAGGAAGCCTTCTACAGTTCTATCTGGATGGTGAAAGCTTGGGTGGCGAAAAATTCATCGACCGACAAATAGCGGCGATCACAGATGATACGGCGAAGCGCCTTCGTGTCGGAGAGCGGAATTCATCAAGCTATCAGAGTGTTTTCGATGGTACTATTGATGATTTCTTCATGACAGAAGGCGTGCACACTTTTGCGATCCCGGAGCCCGGTACAACGCTTCTTCTCCTCCCCGTAGTGGGGCTCGGGCTATTGGCAATGAACCGGCGCACTTCTCAACGATGCCCACGCTAAAGGCATGGTTAAAGAGGAGCGAGCGCTACCGGTCAACCGGCTTTTCGCTGGTGGAAGTGCTGGTGGTCGCCGCCATCATCTCAGTGGTCCTGGCTTTCCTTTTTCCCGTGGCAGGGAGGCTGCGGGAAGGAGCACTCAGAACGGGGTGCGTTAATAACCTGCGCACCATCGGCACTGCGCTCACGTCTTACTCAATTGAACATCACGGGTTTTTACCCGGACCGAGCTTCAATATTATTGAAATCGGCAAAAGTTATTCCATCAGCGGAAAGCTGAAAGACTACCTTGAACCGGAGATCACGGACCCCGTATGGGAATGCCCGGGAAATCCCGCATTGATCAGGCGGAACAGGGAGGCTCTCCAAGCCGGGCGTATTCGCTACTCGTCGTATCTCACCCGTTACCCGTACTTCGGCTATCACACGCCAAAAGAGAATCCGCCAGCAGCCTATCGGCTCGCGAAAATCAAAGAACTCCCTCGCGATCAACAATGGATAATGAGGGAGTTGGATAGCTGGAACTATAATCAGCCGGATCGCATCGGAGGAACCTACCCGCCAGTACACAGCGGGGGGCGCAACTACCTTTATGCCGATCTCTCGGTCGAATGGAAAAAGGAATCAAAAAACTGACAACAATAGCAGCAGCGTTTTCATCCCTTCGTATTCTCTAATGTACCGTTTCGTAAGCTCCCTTTGCTCCCTTCTAGCGATCACTGCCTGCTCGCCCTCGGGTTCTTCCTTGTCACCTCCCCCGGATAACAACAGGTCGATCAATATTGCTCTCCGAAGCGGGGCCGCACAGGATTATGGAACGTACGGCCAAGGCGAGTACCCGCTCGGGAAGCCGCTGCCACAGGAAATCACGCAAGACGGCATCCGAATCGGCACGCAACTCCTTTCAAATGCCGGGTTTGCCCTACTGAAAAAGTCGGGCCATATCCCGTTTCGGCAGGAGATGAGCGATCAGGAATTGCTCGAAAGCTTCACCCCTGAGCTGCGATCACGGCATGAGGATGACTTGAAAGCCATCGTTGATGAAGTGCACAACGCACTTGTCAAACTCCATAAGGGACCGCATATCCCTTCTCCTACAGAGAACTGGTTTTCCCTCCCATCAGGGGTTCTCCCGGAAAATGCACAATCCAGCTACGATCAATACTTTACCGCAGATGGCTCATTGCGTGACAAAGATCTTTTCTGGAGAAACACTCCCACCCGCGGCATGTTAAGCTGGGCTGCGGCCTATCAAAGCACGAAAGAAGAGAAGTGGGCTCACGCCGTGATCACGATGATGGAGTATTACTATCATAACGTGCGCCCACCAGCCGAAAAGATTAGACATAACCCCTATACATCAAACGAACAGGAGGCGCGCCGCCGGGGCATAACATGGCGCAACTATACGTGGCGCACCCTCAATATGGGAGCCAGCACTCCGGCATACCTTCGAGCATATCTCGCCATTTGCGACTGGCCGGGATTAACCGACGAGCATAAAACCAACTTTCTTAAAGGCGCTATCGAACGTGGCCAATTCCTTCATTTTACGACGACGCCCGCTTTCCCCTGGCTCAAATACAACCGTTTTGGGTACGCGAACTGGCTTCTCTACCAGTTGCAAGGAGAGCTAGCCGTTGCCACGATTTTCCCGTGCTTTACACAGTCAAAAAAATGGCTTCAACACGCCACCGATGGAATCGTTCTACAAAGCGACTGGGTCGTACAACCCGATGGCAGCCATGACGAATTCTCCTACGACTATGCCGCCCAAGTGGCTAGCCAGTTGACCAATAGCTATCTCACCTTGCGCAAACACAATGTCCCGATTTCGGAAAATCTCGCGAGGAATATTTTTCGGCTCAATGAGGGCTTTTTAGAGCTCTTCAATCCGGGAAATCAGAAAATTCCCTTTGGCGATAGTCATCGGGGAAGCTCCTTGATTGGAGGCCGGATGCAGTGGGCCAGCGTTCTCTTTCTCGATCCGCGCTTCAAACGGATTTCCGATCCGGTCGACGCCCGATTCCTCTCTCCGCTCGCTCGGATTTTGTCGCCGAGCCATCCCGAAAAATGGATTGACGCCTATGAATCACTGACGCCCGCTCCTTTCCCCGAAAAAACCTCCTCGATCTTGCCCGATGTCGGTTGGAGTATTCTACGCAGCGGCTGGAGCGAACACGACAACGTGTTGGCGCTGGCTTACAGAGGCTCCGACAAGGTGGCTCACTCTGCCCGGGAACACCTTGGCTTGAATATTTGGGTCAAGGGCGCGCCGCTGATGGTAAAGTTCCAGGGCGAAAAGTCGTATAGCAGCGGATACCCCAAAGGCTACCTCAATACGCCCAGGGTCGCTAATATGGTAATGCTTTACGATGCAGCGGGAAATCTGCTCCCTTTCAAACGGGAGACGGGAACACTCCGAAACTGGCATACCTCATCGACCTTTGATTACATCGACGCCGACCACCTCGGCTGGTTCAACGGAAAAATAAGGGCGCGCCGCCGCGTCCTCTTTCTCAAGCCCGATTGGGTCTTCATTATCGACGACATAGACAAGGCGGAAGGAACTACCTCACTACCTGCCGTGACAGCTCAATGGCAAGCCCACATCGGGCCTAAAGCGGCAGCGATCAAAGGACATCGTGCTACATGGCAGCAATCTTCAGCCAATGGGACCGCCTTCTTTCTCGATGCCACTCCCGAGCAGGAACAACTCACGATTGAAGGTTCGGGTTCCACGACTCACCTTCTCAAAGCCCATTTAGAGCAAAACAATTTTCCCATTCGCTTCACGACATTGATGCACCTCGGCGGCGACGATGGGTTAACCCAGTGGAATCAACCAAAGATCGCATCCGATGGAGTGTACGATTCAATAACGCTTCCATTTCAAAACGATGCTCGCACTCTATTTTGGGAAACAGCGCAGACTGCGGGCGATGGCAGATTCCTCGGCTGTTCTTCGGGGCTGGAACCGCTTTCCAACGTCCTGTTCGCCGCCTCCGACGAAGGTGCTCTCCCCCCTGCACTATTGAGCAATGTGCAAAAAATCACCAAGGAAAGAGGAGGATCATGGAACGGACGGGTAGTCCATACCTCATCGAAAAGCCACGGTGTTTCCCACATACCCCGTGATGACAGAAAGATTAATGACTTCCGGCAGCTTACATGGAGTGGGCAACCCCAAATTCACTCAACCATTTGTCGTCTGACCCGATTCGTGTGGGAGACATCCGATCCAGCCGTGCATAGCCTTCTCTATCGCGCCACAGGAGAGAAACAATGGCGGCGCGCTCTCGCTCCGGGGTTACACAGAGAGGCATGGGTTCTCGTACCCGATCTGCTGCCAAAGAAGAGCTATGAGCTTCAGGCGGTGGCGGAGTTCCCGGATGGCACCGTTTCCCGCTCGAACGTTCTCAACGTTGCCCCGTAGATATCCGTTTTCGCCGCTCCATATGGTGATCGGTCCAGCCCTCCGACCGTATAATCGGGTAGGGCACAGGATCGCCTCGCAGCCCTGCCACACCATCGGACGTACGGTTCCGCACCGGACGCAGAGGACTTTTACCCCAAATGGGTGAGCCCCGCGGGCGCACAAAGCAAAAAGAGCAGGAACCCGAAGATTCCTGCTCTTTGAATGAAGCACCGAAGATGCCTTACAGCTTCGCGAGGATGTCGTTGAACGTTGCGCTCGGGCGGAGCGCGGCGCTGGCCTTCTCGTCGCACGGGCGGTAGTAGCCGCCGATGTCGACCGGCTTGCCCTGTACGGCGATCAGCTCTTCAACGATCTTCGCTTCGTTCGCGTTCAGTTCCTCGGCGATGGGAGCGAAGATGGCCTTCAGCTCTGCGTCGTCGTTCTGCGCGGCGAGGGCGTTGGCCCAGTAAAGCGCGAGGTAGAAGTGCGAACCGCGGTTGTCGATCGTGCCGAGCTTGCGGCCCGGGGAACGGTCGTTGTCGAGGAACGCGCCGGTCGCCGCGTCGAGCGTATCGGCAAGCACCTTTGCACGCGGCAGGTTGTTCACCGAAGCGATCTGCTCAAAGCTCGGGACAAGGGCGAAGAACTCGCCGAGGCTGTCCCAGCGCAGGTAGTTCTCCTGCACGAACTGCTGAACGTGCTTCGGAGCGGAGCCGCCCGCGCCCGTCTCGAAGAGGCCGCCGCCGTTCATCAGAGGAACGATGGAGAGCATCTTGGCGCTGGTGCCCAGCTCAAGGATCGGGAAGAGGTCGGTGAGGTAATCGCGCAGGACGTTCCCGGTGACCGAGATCGTGTCCTTCCCTTCGCGAATCCGCTCAAGGCTGACGAGGCAGGCTTCGGCGGGAG
>JBEBWR010000031.1:0-19557 GCA_040392045.1 Chthoniobacter flavus
GGCAGCGACTCCACCCAGGTTTGCGTCGGCGCCATCGTCTCGATGGTAATGTCCTGTGTGACCGTCGCGGCTTCGGAGGCGCTGGCCCCCTTGCGCAAAGCGATCCCCTTATAAATCCCTTCCTCGTCCAGACACCGCATGGAGAAACTCGTCCCCAGCTCGGGAGAAAAAAGAGTCAACATCTGCCACCAGGCGACGTTGGCCCCGTAGTTCGCCCGGAGATTGGCATTGATCGTCTGCACAACCCCGCCGCGCAGCGGAAAGAGATAGTAGTCCCCCGCAGGCTCCGGGGAGATGGAGAGACCGCCGAGCTGGGGAAATACGGTTTTCCACGTCCGGTCCCGGTCCCCTGCATTCCCGATTGTCAGCCCGAGCTTCAGCCCCTGGTCATCAATGGAGGCAGTCAGCGAAGCGGTGAGCTGGTGAGACTCCAGCCAGAGATCGACAACGACTTCCTGCGCCGAGCGCACCTTCGTCCCCTTTACTGTCCATTGCTCGGCACCGATGCGCTGCCCGTCGATCTCTATGAGAAAGAGACGCGTCCGGGCAGGGTCCAGCAGCATGTCTTTCCCGGCGTATTCGTTTTGCAGCGACTGAAGCCGAAGCCCGTTGGCCGTGGAGAATGCCGCTTTCAGGAAACGGTTCTCCAAAACGAAGCCATCCTTTGCCTCGATCACCTGCGCCGCCCGCGGGGCTGGAGTCTGCTTCGGTTCCGCCGCGATCACCGGGGCGAGATTGGTCTTGAGATATGCCGCCTTCTCTTTGGCGACGTAGGAGATCCGGATCGCCCCTATGGGAGCATCCGCGGAAGCCTCAAATACCGCCGTATGAATCGGCTGACCGTCCGGGAGCACCTTCAGCGTGTACCCTTCAGAGGCCTGATAAAAGACCTCTCCGGCCTCTTTCTCCACGAAACTTCCGCCCGTCTGCGCCTCCGTGGCAATCGCTTTCCCCGTACGGTCGACAATCCGGACATTCAGGGGTTTTTCCTTTCCCTTGATCTCCAGCTGGAGCGGCTTGTCGCCCTGAAACCGCGAGGCATTGAACTTCAATGTGACAAACGATTTCTCTCCAACTTTGGACACTTCTGCGTGAGCGATAATCCTGTCGTCGTCAACCATCTTGCGGGCCGACCATTCGGCCGTTTGACCGTGTGACAGCAAAGCGGAAGAGAGAAGGAGCTGAGTAGCAAGCGCGGCGATGGCCGCGGTGCGAGGGGTCGATTTCTGGAGGAAGGTGATCATGAATATTTGGAAAACCTGAAATGAGAAATTTGAAAAAAAGCGTTATCGTTTTGAGCCCAGTGGCTCCATGTTCGCGGTTCTGGTGGTCCAGCGGATAAACTCCATCTCCCAGCCGCCGGTGGCATCCTGGGGAGCGGGAGCTTTGCTGATTTCCTGCGTTCCAAACAGCAGGCAGTGACTATCCGTCTCGGAGGAGGGCCGATGTCCCTTGCTGATCAGCCCATGCCGCTCGCTGCTGATCTGGAGCTTACCGTCCTTGAGGGCGAGACGGTAGGTATCCATCTCAGTAGTATCGATCGCCTTCCGATTGATCGAATGCGAAGTAAACGATACGACCCAGCTCTTATGCCCGTCGGTCAGCCCCACCCGGAACACATGGTAAACCGGGTCGGACGTATGCACCCTCGCGCGAAACTCCACGGTTGCCTCCTCCGAGGACAGATCCCACGCCGAGATATCGCCCCGGACGCCGTTTGCAAAGGTACCGATCACAAACAGGCAACGGTTTCCCCCTTGAACGTCGACTTTCAGCAGCCCATCCTCCACACGGATCGCGGGCTGGCCGGCGGTCAGAGCCTTCCATTGCGGCTGGGCTTCTTCGGGAAGATTTCGGGCATCGTAGGCGTACTCGTAGTCTGCCGCTTGGGCGACAGTTCCGGTATTGATCACAGTTAGAGCGGCCGCCACGAAGGCAGTCAGCAGCCCGCGCCTATGGAGAGCGTTCAGCATTGCTTGGAGGTAGGATTAAGGATGAGGTGCCGACGCTCAGGCCGTGCATCGGATGAAAGGTTCAGGGAGGGAGTGAAACAGGAAATAAAAATTAGCGACTAATATCGCGCACGCTGTTCCTTGAGATGAGTGTCATGGCCAGGACTTCGGTGCGGCTTTTGCTGTTCGGCCGTCCGGCGATGATATCGCTCAACAGATAAAACATCGCGGCTCCGATCTCTTTCCGCGGATTTCGGAGCGTACTGATGGAAGGGTTGCAAAAACAGGCCGCCGGGGAGTCGTCAAAGCCGAAGATGGAGATATCATCCGGTACGCGGAGTCCCATTTTATCAAGGCTGACGATAGTGACATTCGCCGTCTCGTCGTTAGAGCAGAACAAAGCGGTTGGCCATTTCCCGCTTCCCCGCGCCCCAAAGGCTGCGACCAGCTTCTCTTGCACGTCCTCCGTTGTCAGCGGCTCATTGACCCATACGACCTTCTCCAGCTTCGGATTCTCCGGAAGCAGGCACGAAGCCGCCACGCAGACATTGAGGTGCGCCTGATGATCCTCCCTTGCGATATAGCCGATCTTCCGATGCCCGAGGGCGAAGAGATGTTTCCATGCCAGCAGGTAGCCCTGAAGATGATCGGGGTAGACGGAAGCACGATCATGATTTCCCACGTCGTGCACACCTCGCAGACGGGAGACCACCGGCACCTTCCTGCTGCACAGGTAGTCTATGGAGTGCGGCGTCAACCCGAAATTAAGGAAGCCGGCCACTCGCCGATCTTCGACGAGAGCCCGGATGAAATCAAACTCCGCCTTGCCATCCCTGAAGCCGATCACCTCGACGCTGCTCTTGCGCGAAGAGGCTGCGGCGACAGCTCCCTCGACGTAGTCCCAGAAAAGCACCGTCTCCATCCGCTCCCTCCTCTCCATCGTCTGCTGATTGAAAGGGATGATGATCGACTCGGTAGTGGCGAGGTTGAAGGCGCCGCTATTTCCCCGGGCCAGAGATCGGGCAATCAGATTGGGCTTATAGCCTACAGAATCGGCGTAGTCCCGGATCCGTTTGGCGGTCTCCGGTTTCACGCTTTTGAGTCCACGCAAAGCTCGTGATGCAGTGATGTGCGACACACCGCAAGCTTGGCTAATGGATTCGAGAGTAACGGATTCTGCCATGGATAAGGAGAAAGGCGATTGAGGGAATCGGAGGGCTGAATTGTCGATGAAAGTGCTTCAGACGCCTCAAAAGGTCAAGCAGAAATGTTCGATGTTCGCGGTGTCATTTTCATTTTACTCTGGACCATCGAACATCAGAAAATGACATCACCTACCCATTTATCTCTTCACTGAAGCTCTGCTACTCCATCAGGAGCGAGCTGATTTCGTCCATGGAGAGCGACTCCATGAGCGGCTCTTCTGTCTCAATAGTAGCGTCGATCATCTCGCGCTTCTTCCGTTGGAGCGCGAGGATCTTCTCCTCCACGGTTCCGCGCGCGATGAGCTTGTATGAAGTGACGACCTTTTCCTGCCCGATCCGGTGGGCGCGATCCGTTGCCTGCGCTTCCACGGCGGGATTCCACCACGGGTCAAAATGGATGACGGTATCTGCGGCCGTGAGGTTCAAGCCCGTGCCGCCCGCTTTGAGGCTGATGAGGAAGACGGGGGCCGCGCCGTTCTGAAAGCGGTCGACCTCTGCCGCGCGGTCTTTCGTGCTTCCGTCAAGGTAGCAATATCCGATCCCCTCGGCGTCCAGCTCCTGCCTTAGCAGACTGAGCATGGAGACAAACTGGCTGAAGACGAGGACGCGGTGACCGCCGTCGATGGCTTCGGAAAGCAACTCACCCAGCAGCTCGACCTTGCCGGAAGCCGTGGCGCGCTTTTCGTCCGCCTTCAGCAGGCGGAGGTCGCAGGCGGCCTGTCGCAGCCGGAGCAGCGCGGTCAGCATCAGCATCCGGGCGCGACCGCTGTTCTTCTCGCCCTGCGCGGCCTCCACCTGCGTCCGGGCGCCTTGCAGCAGGGCGGCATAGGTATCGCGCTGCTTCTGCGTCAGCTCGCAGTAGGCGACCTGCTCCAGCTTGGCAGGCAGGTCGCGCGCGACCTCCTGCTTGCGCCGCCGAAGGAGGAAGGGGCGCAGGCGACGCGAGAGGCGGGTCATGGCTTCGCCGGAGCTGTGCCGGGTGATGGGGATTTCGTAGCGCTCGCGGAAATCGTCGCGATCGCCAAGGTAGCCCGGCATGACAAAGTGCATAAGCGACCAGATATCGCGCACGGAGTTTTCCACCGGCGTTCCCGTCAGGATGAAGCGCCGCTCCGCCCGCAGGCGCGTGGCAGCCTGGGCGTTCTGCGTATCGGGGTTTTTGATATGCTGCGCTTCATCAAGGATGATCGTATTGAAAATGATATCCTGATACTTGTCGGCGTCGCGGCGGAGCAGCGGGTAGCTGGTGATTACCAGATCGGCCTCGGCGATCCCGCTGAAGTGACGGCTACGCTGGCTTCCCTCAAGCACCAGCAGCTTTCGCTCCGGCGTGAAGCGTTCCGCCTCGCGCTTCCAGTTAAAAACCAGCGACGACGGGCAGACGACCAGCGACGGCCCCGGACGGTTACGAAGGAAGGCGAGCGCCTGCACGGTCTTCCCCAGACCCATATCGTCCGCAAGGATTCCCCCCAGCCCGTTTGACGCCAGAAAGCCGAGCCATGAAGCGCCATACCGCTGATACTCGCGCAGGGTAGCATTGAGACTGCCGAAATCGAGCGGCTGCAACTCCTGCTGCCCCTGCTGGAGCCGCGCCCACTCCTGCCACCGGGCCGGGGCCTTGAGCTCAAAGCCCGCGTTCCCGACCGTCGCGTGAAGGTACCCGGCATGCGCCTGATGAATCCGATATTCCCCCGGCTGACGCTGGGAAGGATTGCAATCCCGCAGGACCGTGGAGAAATCATCCAGCAGCTCCGAGCTGAAAACCGCAAGCTTCCCGTTCTTCAACCGCACATGGTTCTGCCCTGAATTGAGCAGGCGCTGAATCTCCGCCGTGGAAAAACGCTGACCGCTCGCCGTGGCGAGATCAAACTGAAGGTCAAACCACTCCTGCCCCGAACTGGTGATCTCCACCCTCGGCTCGATCCGCTCAATCGTCGCGGAAACATTGGTAATCCGTGATCCAAGCGATACCTCCCATACTTTCTGAAGCTGAGGATAGCCGCTCCCGAGAAACGCGAGAATCGCGCGCTCCCCCCGCAGGACATAATGCCCCGTCGTATCCGGCCCCGTAAAGCCGTAGGCAGTCAGCCGGGCCACCGCCTCGCGCTCCGCTTCGTGATGCCGCGAGAAAAGCCGCCCCGGAGTCTCCGCGTGAGGCACCGCCCAGTCCTCCTTGGGCGAGGTAACACCTAGTGTGACAATCCGTCCGCTGCGATAGATCCGCTGAAGCCGCGCCGTGAGGTGATTGAGACTCCCCTCCAGCGAGAGCGAAAAGGTCCCCGGCTCAGGAGCCAGCAGCGGAGCCTCAGGCGCACTGACCTCCCCTGCCCCGCCCTCCACCTCAAAATAACGACGCAACGCAGGCAACTCCCCGGCGACAAAGCCCCCCACCTGCTCCGGTGGCAACACAATATCCCGCGAGAGTAGCGGCAGATACGGCGCAGGCAGCCCGCTTGCCACCGGCCGCAAGCGCTCTCCGTGCAGACTCCACGCGGCGGCTTTCCCTAAAAGCAACCGCTGCTCCTTCGGCTGCTCCACCCGAAGATGCAGCCGCCCCTCGCGATCCGTTGAGACCCGCAGCGGCAGCTTCGCGCTCTCCGCCGCGACCGTCACCGCCACGTTCCGCCCAAACGACACGCGCGGATGCCCCTTCAACGCCTCAAGCAGCGTCAACGCCTCATCGCATCCCAGCGCCAGCATCCCCGCCAGCTTCCCGTCATCAAACTTCCGGAGCGCCTCCACCAGCCGCAAATCCGCCGCGGAGCACCGGAAGCTCCCCCGCTCCGGCAGCGCGTTGAGCAGGATTCGCCGACTTCCCTGCTGCGCCTCCACCCCCACCGTCACATTTCCGCGCTCCCAGCCTGCGGCAAACTGCGGCGGCAGCACCACAAAAAGCTTCACCGGCTCCCCCACTGCGGCAGGATCAGCCTCGTCGTGAAACCACGGCCCCCGCTTTGGCAGCGCCGCAGCTTCCCGCGTCTCAAGAGGGGGGGCAGAGGATGTCGGGGACTTCGAAGACAGCCCAGCCGGTACTGACCGCTTCAACAGATGATACCCTAGCGCGAGCGAATGCGCACAGATCGTCCCATACTCCCGCGAGGGACGGCACGTACAAAGATTCTCCATATCGCTCTTCGACTTGATCTTCAGCCCCGCGCGGTACTCCCCGCCCCCTTCCTGCACCACGCCCTTGAGCACCGGCGGATCATAGGCCGCACTGATCACACGCCCCGACTCCGCCAAGGCGCGCGCATGCTTCGCGGCCTGCCATCCGCCTGCGTCGATAAGGAGCTTCTCTGTGAGTTCGATCGCCATAAGAGGAGCAAACTAATTCCGCCCCACCGATTTTGAAAGCGCGATCAACGGCTTCACAAGAGGTTCAAAACTCGCCCGCCGAAAAAAATTTACAAAAAATCGCCTTTTCCCCTTGCATCCGATCCATTTTCCCGTAGATTGCACACCTCATCAACGCGGGGTGGAGCAGTCTGGTAGCTCGTCAGGCTCATAACCTGAAGGCCGCGGGTTCAAATCCCGCCCCCGCAACCACTTTCAAAGCCCGTTAAGCCAAGGAAACTGAAGCTTGTCGGGCTTTTTAGTGTCCGGATTTTTGCCGGAACCGGAACACTGAAAAAGCGCATCAATGCGGGTAATCCCCCCATAAATGCCCATACACACCCGCTACGCCCGGCTACGCGTGAATACCGGTTCCTCCCGAATGCGAGCCAGAAGTGCTCGGATTTCAGGTCGGTAATCCCACCCGCTCCCATCCTGCCTTCTGGCAACGCCGGAGGATGTTGAACATGGAGTGATAATAATCGGGAGAGACCCGATGAATCTCCGGTTTCGTCACGGAATAACCATAGGCCACCGAAGCAAACCGCTCCCAACTGACTTCCAGAGTCTGCCGTTTCTGACTGAGCGGAGCAATCATCAGCCCGTGAATATTTCGGGTGGTAGTGATCTGATTAAAACGAGCTAACTTCTCCAATGTAAACAGCAGGGCTCATAAGCTAAAGCCGCGAGTTCAATTTCCGGGTCGGCCCACCGCTCAGTCCGGAGCCGGTCCGTAACCTCCGCCCGTAGGGGTAATCAGGGTGACTGCCTCACCTGCCTGCAACTCCGTCTCCATACAGCCCGGCACCTCTTCGATGATGCCATTGCTGCGGCGGATGCTGTTCCGCCCCGTTTCTCCCGGAGCGCCTCCATGCAATCCGGGCGGCGGAATCCGCCGATGCCCGGAGAGGATGGCGCACTGCATCGGCTCCAGAAAGCGCAACGTGCGCGACGTACCCGCACCTGAATTCCAGCGTCCTTTGCCGCCGGAGTCGTGACGAATATGAAAATCCTCCAGAACGACCGGAAAGCGCGATTCCAGAATCTCCGGATCGGTCAGCCGCGAGTTCGTCATGTGAGTATGAACCGCCGCCGCACCATGAAACCCCTCTCCCGCCGGAGCCCCGGAGCAGATGGTTTCATAATATTGGTAGCGATCATTTCCAAAGGTCAGATTATTCATCGTCCCCTGCGCCGGAGCCAGTACTCCGAATGCGGAGAAAAGACTGTTCACAACGGCTTGACTGACCTCCACGTTTCCTGCCACGACGGCAGCCGGATGCCGGGGCGAAAGCATTGATCCCTCCGGAATCTCCATCCGGATCGGCCTCAGGCAACCGGCGTTCATCGGGATATTTTCCTTCACCATCACCCGGAAGGCGTAGAGCACGGCAGCGCGCGTTACCGGTTCCGGAGCGTTGAAGTTATCGGGACGTTGAGGGGAAGTTCCGGTAAAATCCACCGTCGCTTCCCGCTTCTCGCGATCCACAGTGATCGCCACGTGGATCTCGCAGCCCTGATCCATGGGATAAACGTTGCGGGAATCGCGAAGCGTGGCGATCACGCGCCGGACGTTCTCCTCCGCATGATCCTGAACGTGTCCCATGTAGGCTTCGACTACCGGCAGTCCAAATTCCGCGATCATCCGATGCAGCTCCGCAACGCCGCGCTCATTCGCGGCGATCTGGGCCTTAATGTCCGCGATATTCTGGGCCACATTCCGGACCGGATAGCGGGCTTCCGTCAGTAAAGCCGTCAGTTCCTTTTCCCGGAACCTGCCGCCCTCTACGAGCTGAAAGTGATCGATATAAACGCCTTCCTCCTCAATCGTCCGCGCATTGGGTGACATGGAGCCGGGGGTGATCCCGCCGATATCGGCATGATGCCCGCGCGATGCCACCCAGAAGAGCACCTCCTTGCCGGCTGCGTCGAAGACCGGCGTGCATACGGTAATATCGGGCAGGTGCGTCCCCCCATTGTAAGGCGCGTTAATGGCAAAAACGTCGCCGGGAGAGAGCCGCTGACTCCGGCTGATGACCGCTTCCACGGAGCGATCCATCGACCCGAGATGCACCGGCATATGAGGCGCATTGGCGACGAGCGCCCCGGTCCGGTCAAAAATGGCGCATGAGAAATCCAGCCGCTCCTTGATATTGACGGAGGCTGCGGTGTTCTGGAGCGTCACTCCCATCTGCTCGGCAATCGACATGAGCAGGCTGTTGAAAATCTCCAGCATCACGGGGTCCGCTTCCGTTCCCACGGCAGCCCGCCTAGGCAGCGGACGGGAGCGTTTCAGCAGCAGGTTCCCCCGGGCATCCAAAGCAACGGTCCACCCCGGCTCAATCACCACGGTCTGATGCGGTTCGATCAACAGCGCGGGGCCGTCCAGTCGTTGTCCCGCTCGCAACGACTCCCGGCGATAGACCGGCGCCTCATGCCAGCGGCCATCGGAGTAAAAGCGATGATGGGCTTCGGGGACGAGCGGCGCATCGGATTGACCGAAGTGCAGCGCGTCCTCGGCGGCCCCCCGTTTTTCTCCACCTATCGCTTCGACGGAGATCGCTTCCAGCACGACCTCTTTGCGCTCATCAATAAAGCCAAATCTCGCCTGATGCGCCGCCTCAAAGGCTTTCCGCATCGCCGCTGCGCAGCATCTCCGCGCGGCAACGGTTGGCTCCTCCCCTTCTTCGGCGCGAAAGGCGGGGATATCCAACAGCGTATCGGTGCCGGCATAGCGGAGATGCGCCTGAACCTCCAGAGCGATCCGCTCCCGGGCAATCCCCTGCCCGCAAACTTCCTCCGCCGCCGCTTCACAGCACGGCATGGCCATCTCTGCCAGCAGGCGGGGAGTATTAGCATTGAGCGGCTTGCCTAGTGAAGCCTGTCTCAGCGCCCGCAACTCCGCCAGCCCCATCCCGAATGCGGAAAGCAATCCCGAAAACGGATGAATTAGCACGGCAGGGATGCCCAGAGCATCGGCGACCAGACAGGCATGCTGACCGCTCGCTCCTCCAAACGCGTTGAGGAGGTAGCGCGAAACATCGTATCCGCGAGCCACGGAGATCTTCTTGATCGCGCCTGCCATGTTGGCCACCGCGATTTTCACAAACCCGTCCGCCACCGCTTCCGGCGAGCGCCCGTCGCCCACCCGCGCAGCCAGCTCCTCAAACGCTTCCCGTACACCGTCCAACTCCAGCGGCTCGTCCTGCCGTGGACCGAAGATCGCCGGGAAAAAGCGCGGAACGAGCTTCCCCACCATCACGTTGGCGTCCGTCACGGTCAGCGGTCCGCCCCTCCGGTAACACTTCGGCCCCGGATCTGCCCCGGCGGAGTCCGGCCCGACGGTAAAGCGGCCTCCATCATCGTGGAGCACGGAGCCCCCGCCAGCCGCCACCGTATGAATTGCCATCATCGGCGCCCGCATCCGCACTCCCGCCACTTCGGTCTCCAGCGTGCGTTCGTAGCGCCCGTCAAAATGAGCCACGTCAGTGGAAGTTCCGCCCATGTCAAACCCGATCACGCGCGGGAATCCCGCCAGCGTCGCGGTTTGCGCCAGCGCCACCACGCCCCCCGCCGGGCCGGAGAGGATGGCATCCTTCCCCCGCAGCCGCTCGCCGGATGTCAACCCTCCGGAACTCATCATCAGCATCAGCCGGATTCCCGTACGCTCAATCTCCAGCTCCTCTGCCACCTGCGCGACGTATCGTCTCAACAGCGGCGAAAGGTAGGCATCGACCACCGTCGTATCGCCCCGGCCTACCAGCTTGACGAGCGGGGAAACCTCGTGACTCACCGAGACCTGTGGAAACCCCGCTTCCCGCGCCAACTCCGCTGCCCGCTGCTCATGCCCGGGATAACGGTAGGCATGGATGAATACAATGGCTAGCGAACGAAATCCTTTCAGCTCCTCCAGGGTTCGACGCAGTTGCGCTTCATCCAGCGGCATCTCCACCGTTCCATCCGCCCGGACGCGTTCGTCGATTTCGACCACGCGATCATAGAGCAGATCCGGTTTGACAATCTCCTGCGCAAAGATGTCAGAGCGCGCCTGATAACCAATCGCCAGCGCATCGCGAAAGCCCCGGGTGATCAGCAGCGCCGTGGGCTCTCCTTTCCGCTCCAGCAGAGCGTTCGTGGCCACGGTTGTCCCCATCCGCACTTCCTTTACCAACCCCTTCGGGATCGGCTCCCTCTCCCCGAGCCCCAGCAACTGCCGAATTCCGGCTACCGCGGCATCGCGATAAAGCCCCGGATTCTCAGAGAGAAGCTTGCAGGCATGAAACGTCCCATTGGGATCGCGCCCGATCACATCGGTAAACGTCCCGCCCCGATCAATTCTGAAATCCCATCCGGCTGACATCATCTGGATGCCTATGTTGACGGGAGAAAGAGGAGCGACGCAACCTAAACTTCGTGAACGAACTTCCCGTACTGCATCTTCAGCACGCGGTCGGCCACGTGGTAGAACTCGTCGTCGTGACTGACCGCCACGATGGTCTTCCCACTTGCCTTCAGGGCCGGAAGGATTTCGTAATAGAACTTGCGGCGGAACACCGGGTCCTGCTCCGCTGCCCATTCATCCAGCAACAGAATGGGCCGATCCTCCATCAACGCCATGACCAGAGCCAGTCGCTTGCGCTGACCGGTCGAAAGCCGGGTCGCCGTGATCCGGCCTCCCTCCAGCGAAGTCTTCCCATCGATCTCCATCTCCTCCAGCAGACGGGTGAACTTTGCCGCGTCCGGATTCGGCACCCCGTAGAGCTGATCGAAAAGATGGTAGTCCGCAAATACGGCAGAGAAGAGATCACGATACCCCTGCCGACTCTGTCGTTTCACAGCGCATCCGTTGAGAACGATCTCACCTCCGGTTGGCGGATAAAGAGCGGCGAGCACGCGGAGGAATGTCGATTTTCCGCTGCCGTTGCCTCCGGTGATAAACACCAGTTCGCCCTTCTTCAGATGGAAATCAAGCGGCTCAAGCGAGAATGACGGCTCCCCTCTTTCATTTCGGAAAGCGAAAGAGAGCTTCTCGCAAGTCAGGTCTTCAAAGTCGGTCGGCAGCTTGCCTTCGGGCGGCAGCGGATCAGCCATCTGCCGCTCGAAAATGGTATCGAGCTCCTTCTCGATCCGCTCAATCTCGCGGATGGAGTTCGTTGCTTCCGTCACGAGCGGAAAGACCGAGACAATCTCTCCCAGCGGTGCAAAGATGAAGACCACCAGGGTGGTAATCCGGACCAGCTTCGACGCATCCTCGGGCGACAGGATCGGGATGACGAAGATGATCGCCGCCAGCACCATGAAGAGCGCGGAAGAAGCTACCATGACGCTCTGATTCACCGTCATGCCGGTATCGACACGGATTCTGCGGCACTTCTCAGCCATCGGGTAGAGATGATGCTCTACGAAATCGCGGTTCTTTGCCGAGTTGAGTTTCAGCTCCTTGAAGCCATCGAGGAGATCGCCAAAGGAGTGCACAAACCGGTTATCCTCCACGGTAAAGCGCCCAAGCTTGACCAGCATCTCGTCGCGATTGAAATAAAGAATCCCCACGAGAAACCCGAGCGTCAGCAGCAGGATGAAGAAGGCGCTGGAGGAGAGAAAGAAGATGGCGATCAGTGCGCAGACGAGCAGAACCATCGACGTCCCTGCGCTCACCACAGCTGGTGCAGCGCGGGAGATCGTCGTCGCATGGGAAGAGATCGCATTGTAAAGCGGAGCGCGTCCGAGGGTCTCAAACGAAGTCAGATCCGTATCGCGAAGCCGCTCTGCCAGTCGCCGCCGAATCTTGCAGATCACCTCTTCGACCACCTCGGTCGTCCGGCGCATCAGGTTACTCTTGGAGTACCAAAACGCCGCGAGGCAGAGAACGACCATCGCCAGCTCGCGGTAAGGCGTCGTCTCATCCGCTGCCCGATGAGCGGCCGCGGTCAGGATGAAGATCAGGATGGTACTGACCAGTCCGGCAAACGCGCCGGTCATCAGGAGAGAGCGGTCGAAATCTTTCGACTCGCGTTGAAGCAGATTAAAAAACTCCATGAATCAGGAATCAGCGGGCTTCGGAAGAGGTGGACCGGCCTGTAGGATGAGAAGAAGACGACCCGTCCTCCGCCGCCTCGGAGGAGTCCTCGCTGGAGGACTCGTCTCCCGCATCGGAAGCAGGCGACGGTGCGGGCGTCGGAGTCGGAGAAGCGGACGGCTTCGGCGTCGCGTCCGCACCGGGAGTTGGAGAAGGCGTGGCCTTGGGCGTGGAACGCATGGCATTGACGGCTCCGGCGTTTTTCCGGTTTTTCATCCATCCCAGCACACCTCCGGGCGTATGATCGAGATCCAGCAGCGACTGCGGTTCCCCGTTATTCTCCTCGGGCAGTTCAGCCGGCCCGGAGCCGGGCTTCAGGTTCAGCACCGCCTGATCCCGCAACGGCCCCCCCGTGGAGGTATCCAGAATGAGCGGAATCCCATTGGCCCCGCCTCCGGCAAGGACCAGCTTGGCGTTCGGCGATTCCGCCAGTTTGGCCAAAGCATCAATCCCCTTGTATTGCAAAAGCTGCGGCGTGAGCGACGCATTGACGATCGTCTGGAACCGGTCCACGCCTTTCGCCTCAATCTCCTTGCGCTCTGCCTCAAGCTTCTCGCGATCAATCCGGAAGCTCATCTGGAGCATCAACTGCTGCTCCACGTGCTTGTTCTCAATCGCCGTTTTGATCGACTCCGGCAGCTCAATGGACTTGATGAGCAGATCATCCATCTCGACGTACTTGTCACCGAGATTGCTGAGCGCCGACTGTACGGTTTCCTGAATCAGCGAGCGCTTCGTCCGGTAAATTTCTTCCGGAGTATACTGACCGAAGGTCGTTCGGATCAGCGATTGCACATCGGGGATAATGATCTTTTCGAGATAATCCGGCCCGATCTTCTTGTGCAGCAAGCCGAGCAGCTCGATCTTCGGGGCATAGCGAATGGCCAGGGTAACGTAAACCTCAAGACCATCGTTACTGATTACCGCGAATTTCTGCTCCACCTGTTGAAGACGGACATCGTAGATGGTCATCGTATTCCACGGCAGGATGACCTGTAGCCCTTCGTCCCGTACCGTGTTGGTCACCGTGCCGCCCCAGAACGTCCGGTAGACGACCCCTGCGTGACCGCTCTCAATGACAAAAACCATTCTGGGCCAAAAGACCAGAAGCAGCAGAATGAGCACAAAACCCGTCAACAGCAGATAAGTCCGCCGTTTGAGAATCCACAGAAAAAGGCGGCTCTTCGAGACAAATGACATGCAATAGAAATGTTCGGGTCCGAATCAGCGAGGGCTTACTCCTCTGAAGCCGTCGCCAGCGGATCGCCAGCGCCGCGGGTCGACTGCAACGTCTCCAGTTCCTTCCGGTTCACGGAGACGACATAGCGATCGCTCCCGCTCGAAGCGATGACAAAGAGCAGCCCGAGAAGCGGCGTAAGCAACAGCGAGGCAAAGAAATATCCCCAGAAACCAAACAGCCGATAGCGACCGGAGTAGCCAACGACCCAGCTAAAAAAGACGTAGAAAAAGAGAATGATGGCGAAGATCATAAGAGCTTACCTGAGCCCTTTTCAGGGAGAGAGATGATATGTTGCCGCCACCGGAAAACAGGCGGCCCTGCCGTTTTCGCCCAAGGAGGAAGCTCCCCCTTTGACTTCCGCGCGGGACCGGAGTCAGCGTCGCCCTCCCTCTCCGGTTGAAGAAAGAGGGAGGGCGCAAAAGATCCTTTCGATGCGTTCGGCGTTACGCTTTGACTTCGGCGGTAGCCACTCCCGCAGCAGCAGCCTCTTCGGCAACACTGGCGGACGGGGCGGCGGCTACGGATTTGTCCCGCTTGACCGCCTTGGTAACAACGGCCTTCCCGGCATCATACTGCTCCCGGAAGTAGCTTTTCATGCGTTCGGGCGAAAGGTTGAGCAGATCGCCGCCGCTCTCGAAATGGCGCACGAAGACCCGTCCGAGCGCGTAGGTCGCCGCACCGGAAATGATCGGCAGCGCGATCACGCCGCCGACCACGGCTCCGGCAAAGGGCAGCGTCTTGATGAGCGAGGCGAGAACCATCCGCGAAGCGAGTCCGCCTCCGATGGTACCCACGAGAGCCCCGATGATATTCTTGGCGGCGTTCTCACAGAACGTCACACCATAGAGTTCGGAGATCTGCTTGCTCATCCGCAACTGAATCGCGCCGACACCGATGAAGTCCACAATCGGCACTGGAATCGTTCCGATACCGGCGGCCCAGTAGGAGTTGCGTCGGACCACCTTGTCGGCAGCGACCAGTCGTTCGTTAATGTCGATGGCTGCCGCTGGAATGTCATCTTCGATGACGACGGCAGGATTCTCGACTTCGGGCGTTTGGGGTGCGGCGGTTTTTGCCATAATAATTCCCTGAATGGGTGGTTTTGGTTGAGTGACTTGGGACGACAGATTTTCTGGCGAAGGTCACGGAAAGAGAAAATTTCAACAGGAGGGCATCCGTACAGCACCATCGCGGCAAAGCGGCATGCTTACGCTCCGGAGGGTTCCCCGGTGGCGATGGTCCCCGCTTCCGAGCCACTGCTTGCTCCGTTGCGGCTCAGCCTCCATCTGCCTCCATTTTTCTTCCCTCCCGGCGGGTTTACCTCCGGGGGGCCTGGATCGCGGTTGGTAATCGTAGGGAATACGAAGTAAGCTAGCAATAAAAAATCGCATTTTAAACGCGGTCGTTTCTGCTGCGACGGAGATGGGCTGGAGGCCGGTTTTCATTGCCTAGTCCCCCTTGAGAAGGGCTTCAAGATTGCGGCGCTCATGGCCATACGGCGTGATCACCGACCGGAAGCGGGTCGTTGAATTTGCCGGGAGATTATACTTCACCGCCGTCGCCATTCCCCCGGAAGGTCCGAGGTCGACCGCCTTCCACGGGCCGCGCGCTTCCAGCCATCCGATGACCCGGGTGAAATCAATCGGCTGACGCGTCGCCTGCCAGAGATGCTCCGGAGTGGGCTCGCCGATCGGTCCGCCAGCGGAAGCGGAGAGAATGGGCCAGCGGGGAGGCTGCCAGTCGAGCCCTTTCAAAACCGCCTGCGAAGGAGTCATCAGGCAGTCCATCCAATGCGTGTGAAAGGGATAAGTCACCGGCAACTCCATCACGCCCACGCCGCGTTGACGCAGCGCCGGAATCACCTTCGCCGGGATCGTATCCCCCGGCGCGGCGATGACAAAGCTTTTCGGGAAATGAATCCCCGCCCGCTCACATCCCGAAAAGATCGGATCGTCGAAAAACGTCGGCGCTTCCAGCACCGCAGCCATCGCCCCGCGCGTACCTCCGTAGCGGAGGAGCAGTGATTGCTTCATCACCGCCAACAGCGCCGATTCAAACTCCCACACCCCCGCCACCGTCATCGCCGCGTACTCGCCGAGACTGTAGCCCAGCAGTTCATCGGGCTGCGCTCCCCGGGAAAGCATGAGCTGCGCGAGCGCTACTTCCACCAGAAAGATGGCCGGGTGCGTTAGCGTAATCCCGGTAAAAGGTTCAAAGCGGTTTTCCCGCCTGCCATACAGCGCCTCCAGCAGAGAAGTCTTAAGCAGCGGGCGAAGCAGACGCTCTCCCCGATCCATGACCTCCCGGAATACCGGCTCCTGCTCGTAGAGTTCCCGGCCCATGCCGTAAAACTGCGAGCCCTGCCCTGAAAACATCCAGACCTCTTTCATAACATTTATCGACGAATCCTCCGGATCAACCCGGTCAGCACATTGCCCGGGCCCACTTCGCAAAACTCCACATCCGATCCCGCTTCCTCCAGCAGCCACCGGACCGACTCCGTCCACCGCACCGGCTCCACGATCTGCCGCGCCAGCAGGGAAGCAATCTGCCCCGACTCGTGCGGACGCGCCGTGACATTGGAGAGAACCGGGATCGTTGGGCGCTCCAGCGGGATTTCCCGGAGAAACGCCGCGAACGCCCGCTGCGCGTCGGCCATATAGCGGGAATGAAAAGCCGCGCTCACGGCAAGGGGCACCACCATCGAAGCCCCCGCGCTTTCCAGCACTTCACGCGCTTTAGGCAAGTCCGCCTCCGGGCCGGAAATGACGGTCTGCTCCGGTGCATTCAGGTTGGCAATGTCAATGCTGCCCAGCCCCGCCTGCTCCAGCGCCGCTCGGATCGCTTCCGGTGCAAGGCCGATAATCGCGGCCATCGCTCCGCCCCGTGCCTCGTCCATCAGCTGCGCCCGCTTCTGCACGATGGCCAGCCCGGTCGTGAAGTCAAAGACTCCGGCTGCGAAGAGCGCCCCGTATTCGCCCAGGCTGTGTCCCGCCACATAGTCCGGCAGCGAAGGCGACTGCGTCAGTCCATCAAGCCACATCAGCGTGGAGACCACGTAGAGCGCCGGCTGCGTAAAGAGCGTGCGATTGAGCTCGCCGCGCGGGTCGGTCAGGCAAAGCTCCGCGACCGAGTAGCCAAGCAGCGCATCGGCCTGCGCCACCAGTTCCGGGTAGCGCTGGAAAAGCTCCCCGCCCATTCCTTTTTTCTGTGCCCCTTGTCCGGGGAAGAGATCAACACGTTTCGTCATAAAATCTGGTGCGCCGTTTCCGGTTGAGAGGGAAGCGCGAGTTCTACTTTGACTTCACCGCTGCGCCGGGCATCGCTAATGACCGCCGTCCCCGCGTAATGCACCGGAGCGAGCAGCTTCATTTCCGAGCCTGCGCCGAAATCCAGCGGCGGCAGCGGGAACCGGGCCACGTTCGTGACAATCAATCCGCAGGAAGGGTCCACCAACGCCCTCCGGCTCAATCCGTCGCGTCCTCCGGCCCCGCGCCGAAGCGCAAGCATGGCGGCCTGATAATGCGCCAGCCGCTTTTCATCGCAGGCGCGGAGCGCGTTGGCAATCCGGCTGGCCAGCTTCGCCAGCCCCAGCCCCAGCACTTCCTCTTTAGGCAGTTCCAGCATGGCAGGCACCGCTCCATTGCCGAAAAACGCCGGCGAAAGCGCGGGCGAAAGCCGACGGTAATCCATGGGAACGCAAAGCGTCAGCGGAGTACCCGGCGACACGGCGAGCGCCTCGGCATAGGTCTTCCATGTCAGCGCGGTCAGCACACTGTTTTCGCTCAACTGATTGCGCAGCCCCTGACGACTTCCAGCCAGTGCGGCGGCAAGTTCCTCCTCCGCGTGGAAGTAAAACGTCTCCACCTTCGACGCAAAGAGATCCGCCTTTCGCGCCAGAGCCGGAAAGCTCCAGTGCGGCTCCTCTCCGCGCTTCCGCCCCTGACGGCCGAGCGCCTGCGACGCCAGACGCGCAAGCCGCTGACGATCATGGCGCGGCTCCAGAAAGCTCTCGCCGCGAGACGCCCCGGCCCATGCCGAAAGCAGATAGTACAGACTATAGCCGTCCGCCACCGCATGCGAAAGCGTAACGCCGATCAACGTTTCTTCCTTGAGCTGATACACGCGAAACCGCGCCTGCCGATCCTCCCGCTTCAGCGGAGCAAACGCTTCGGCAAACGGCGCAAAGCTTTCCGCGTCCCCCTCCGCCGGGCAGCGCAGATTCTCCGCCATCTCCATCTCCTGAAAGTCAACGCCTTCAGCACACTCGCGCAGCAGCCAGCCGTCGAGACCATGACGCGCCAGTCGGCTGCGGATCGGGAAAAACGATTCGCTGACTTCCTCCAGCGCTCCGCGAAGCCGCTCTCCATCCAACCGCTTTCCGGGAGCGAGAAAAAGACTCATCGCAAACCGGTTCGGCCCGGCGAAGAGGTAATCCGCGGGAGCCAGCGCCACCTGCCGCAGCGACGGACGCTTGGTCGGCGGCGCTTTCGGAGCGGAGCTTTGCCGGGGCATCCGGCTCTCCACATAGGCGCTCAACGCCTCCAGCGTCGGGTGATCAAAGAGCGCCGCAGGCGGAAGCTGAAGCGCCCACCGTTCACGGATTTTGTCCAGCAGCGCAAGACTCGTCATGGAGTCGAGCCCATATTCCACCAGACGCACCGCCGGATCAATCCGCTCCGGAGCCAGCTTGAGAATCGCTGACAGCTCAGTGCAAAGCGCCTCGTAAACGCCCGCCGGTGAAGCAGCAGCCGGTGTCTCCAAAACAGCGGGCGGGGCGGCGACCACTGCGGAGTTCCCCGGTGTTACGGCAAACCAGCAGCGCTCCCCGACAAACGGGTATCCCGGCAGTTCCACGCGCCGCCATCCCGTCGGCTCCGCAGGCAGCGAACCACCCGTGACCCATGCCCGGGCAATGGCGTGAAGATCGCTACCCATTGCCTCCCTGCTCCCCTGCCCTGCCTGCCCCCGGTAGCCTTCGCTGCCGTCGTGCAGCCATCGCATGAGCGCTGCGCGAAGCTCTCCCGCATTGCGTACCACCAGAGCAAGTCGCTCCCGCATCGGTTCGCGCCCGTAGGCCAGCGTTGCGGCGAGATCGGCAAAGCTTTCCCCCTCGCTCAGCGCGCCTGCCAAAGCCTCTGCCCGTCGCCGCAGCGCCGCTTCATCCCGCGCGGAAAGGACGACCAACTGCTCGCTCCCGGCGGCTTTGGCTAGGCTCACCGGTTGCGGCGGAGCTTCCACCACGACGTGCGCATTGCTTCCACCCGCGCCAAAGGCATTGATCCCTGCCCGCAGCGGTAGCACGCGACCGGAAGAATCGCGCATCGGCTCCCACGGCCCCAGCTCCCGCTGAACGGCAAACGGCGTCTCGCTCCATGCCACCTCCGGATTGAGCTCCTCCGTATGGATCGAAGGCACTAGCGTGCGGTGGCGCATTTGCAGGAGCACTTTCGTGAGCCCCGCAATTCCCGAAGCGGATTCCAGATGGCCGATATTCGACTTCACGGAACCGATGGCACAGCGCGCGGAGCTTCCGAAGACGCGGCTTAGCGCGGCGATCTCCAAGGGATCGCCGAGGCTGGAGCCGGTCGCCGCCGCTTCGATATAGTTAATCGAAGAAGGGTCGATCCCGGCGCGCTCCAGCGCCTTCCGGATCAGGGCGGATTGCGCCTGCGGACTCGGGAAGCCATAGCCGCTGGTATGCCCGCCATGATTCACGCTGCTGGCTTTGATGACTCCATGAATCAGGTC
>JBEBWR010000032.1:0-19556 GCA_040392045.1 Chthoniobacter flavus
CGGCGATGGGCAAGCTCCAGATCAACGACGCGGCCTTTGTCTTTCAGCCGGAAAGCTCCGTGGCCCTCGGCTTCGGCTTTCGCTGCGGCTTCCTCGGGCTGCTGCACATGGAGATCATCGTCGAACGTCTCCGCCGCGAGCACGACATGGACATTATCACGACCTACCCGAGCGTGATCTACGAGGTGGAGAAGACCAACGGCGAACAGCTCGTGGTGGACAACCCCGCACACCTCCCCGACCCGAGCGTGATCGAGGAGATCCGGGAACCGGTGGTGAAGGCGTTTATCATGGTGCCGAACGAGAATATTGGCGACATCATGAGCCTGATCATGGACAAGCGCGGGATTGTGGAGAACACCGAGTCGCTCGACAGCCGCCGCGTCATGCTCTCCTGCCTGTTGCCGCTGAACGAAATCCTCGTGGACTTCAACGACAAGATCAAGAGCATCACCCGGGGCTACGGCTCCATGGATTACGAACCGGGTGGCTACCGCGCGGGCAAGCTGGTAAAGCTCGACATGCTGGTGAATGGCGAGCCGGTGGACGCGTTCTCCAGCATCGTGCATCGCGACAAAGCCGAAGCGCGCGGTCGCGCTCTGGCGGCGAAGCTCAAAGAGGTCATCCCGACGCAGCTCTATCAGGTGGCCATTCAGGCGGCGGTGGGCGGCAAGATCGTGGCCCGCGAAAACGTCTCGGCGGCGCGTAAGGACGTAACCGCGAAGTGCTACGGCGGCGATCTTTCCCGTAAACGGAAGCTGCTGGAAAAGCAGAAGGAAGGCAAGAAGCGGATGAAGGCCATCGGAAAGGTCAATATCCCGCAAGAGGCGTTCATTCAGGTGCTCCGATCGAGCGCGGGCGGGTAGGAGCGCCATCCCGCGTAATTCCGCGTAAATAAGATTTAGAATAATTCTTGATTACCTCCGATTCCCGGAGGATAGTTCTCCTGTTGCATCTGTCGGGGGGCGATGCGGGCGATGTTTTTGCCGTCTCAATCCGGGGTGGTATCACGGTGGTATTGATCCCTGCCTCTGCTTTTCCGATCTGCTTACCCGTCTTTCTATGGCCACTCCTTCATCCAGCTCCGAATCTTCGGCTCCCGCCGGGCGGCGTCGCGCGCGGCGCACGACGACCCTGAGCGGCGATATGGCCGATGATTTCGACCGCATGGCGGCCCGTAGCGGCATCCGCACAACCCAGCAGCGCCGGCTCGTCTACGAGGCGCTGATGGAGCGCCATGATCACCCCACGGCGCAGGATCTCTTCCTGCACGTGAAAGCCAAGGTTCCCTCCATCTCGCTGGCGACGGTTTACAACTGCCTTGAGACGCTGACGAACTCCGGGCTGATCCGTCACGTCAATCTCGACCGCGCTCCTTCCCGCTACTGCCAGAACCCCGATCCGCACGGCCATTTTTTCTGCGACTCCTGCGGGGCCGTTTCCGACGTTCCGCTCCGGGGGAAACTCGACACGATGTGGGAGCTTCCCGCCGGAACCGTGGTCACCCACGCCGAAGTGAATCTGCGGGGCTACTGCGCCGACTGCGCGAAGAGCGCCTCTTTTGAAAATACACCTCTCTCCTGAAATCTTAACCCACGCTATATGAAGTCACTCGTTATCAAAGACCTGCACGTAAACATCGGTGATCGCGAGATCATCAAGGGCCTCTCTCTGGAAGTTGAGAAAGGCAAGGTGCACGCCATCATGGGCCCGAACGGCTCCGGAAAAAGCACGCTTTCCAAAGTGATCGCCGGACATCCGGACTACGAAGTGACCAGCGGCGAAGTCCTCTTTGAGGGCGAGAATATTCTCGGCATGGAGCCGGACGAGCGGGCCCGCAAAGGGATTTTCCTCGCCTTCCAGTACCCCGTGGAGATTCCGGGCGTTTCCATCGCCAACTTCATCCGCGCCGCCGTACAGGCCCGCCTCCCCGAGGGCGAGGAGCTGGAGGCGACGGAGTATTACCAGCATCTTTACGAAAAGATGGATCAGCTGGAGATCCCGCGCACGTTTACGTCGCGCTCCTGCAATCAAGGCTTCTCCGGCGGTGAGAAGAAGCGCTGCGAGATCCTTCAGATGGCGATGCTGGAGCCGGAGTACGCGATCCTCGACGAAACCGACTCCGGGCTCGACATCGACGCCCTCCGCATCGTGGCTGACGGCGTGAACAAGCTGCGCGGGCCGGATCTCGGCGTGCTGGTGATCACTCACTACCAGCGCCTGCTCGACTACATCGTGCCCGATCAGGTGCACGTTCTCATGGATGGCCGCATCGTCATGGAAGGCGACAAGAACCTTGCGCTGGAGCTCGAAGCCCGCGGCTACGACTGGGTGCGCGAGGCAACGACTGCCAAAGCTTAACTTTATCCACGTACTGACCTATGTCTGACACCACTGCCATTGATATCGACCGGAGTATCGGCGATTTCCACTACGAGGTGGAGCACCAGTACGACGCCGGTTACGGCCTGACCCCTGACACGATCAACTACATTTCCGACGTCAAGGGGGAGCCGGACTGGATTCGCGAATTTCGCCTCAAAGCCCTCGAAACCTTTGAGAGCAAGCCGATGCCCACCCATTGGGCCACGGAGGATCTCAACGCCATCAACTTCGACAAGATCCGCTACTACCTTGCGCACGCCCAGAAGCCGACCCGCTCGTGGGACGACGTGCCCGAGGAGATGAAGCAGACCTTTGAGCGCCTCGGCATCCCCGAGCAGGAGCGGAAGTTCCTCGCGGGCGTGGAGGCCCAGTTTGACTCCGAAGCGGTTTACTCGAACATCAAGAAAGCCGTGGGCGATCAGGGTGTGATCTTTGTCGGCTCCACGGAGGGGCTGATCAAGTACCCCGAGATCTTCCGCAAATGGTTCGGCAAAGTCATCCCGACGGGAGACAACAAGTTCTCCGCGCTGAACTCGGCGGTTTTCTCCGGCGGCTCCTTTATTTACGTCCCGCCGGGCGTGAAGGTGAAGCACCCGCTTCAGGCCTACTTCCGGATTAACGCGGAAAACTTCGGCCAGTTCGAGCGTACGCTGATCATCGCCGACGAAGGTTCCGAGGTGATGTACATGGAGGGCTGCACCGCGCCGAAGTTTGAGACGGCTACGCTGCACTCCGCGGTCGTCGAGCTTGTCGCGCTCAAAGGCGCGAAGATCCAGTACGTTACCGTGCAGAACTGGAGCAACAACGTCTTCAACCTCGTCACCAAGCGCGCCATCGCGCACGAAGAGGCGGAGGTGAAGTGGATCGACTGCAACATCGGCTCCCGCCTGACGATGAAGTACCCGGGCGTGGTCCTCAAGGGCCGCAAGGCGCGCGGCGAGGTGATCTCCATCGCGCTCGCGGGCGACGGCCAGCATCAGGACACCGGCGCGAAGATGATTCACGCCGCGGATGAGACGACGTCGAACATTGTCTCCAAGTCGATCTCCATCGGCACCGGTCGCGCCACTTACCGCGGGCTGGTCCACGTCCCGCGTCATCACAAGGGCTGCAAAAATAATACCGAGTGCGACGCGCTACTCATTAACAAGAGCAGCCGGACGGATACCTACCCCGCCATCACGGTGCGCGGAACGGGGAACGCCTGTCAGCACGAAGCCAGCGTCAGCCAGATCTCCGAAGAGCAGATCTTCTACATGCAGCAGCGCGGGCTGAGCGAAGGGCAGGCGATGAGCCTTGCCGTGAACGGCTTCGTCAACGACCTCGTGCGCGAGTTCCCGATGGAATACTCCGTCGAGCTCAAGCGCCTCATCGATCTCGAAATGGAAGGCTCCGTCGGGTAACCCCCCGGCGCGATCGACCTCCGCACCTATTCTTTTCAATGACCACAGGAATTGCATCCCCTGAAGAGACTCCGGCCACGGCCCCGCTGTTGACCACGCCGCCCCCGGCGGGCGCGTCGCATCCGCTGGCTTCCCTGAATGCCGAGGGCTGGGAGACCTTCAACTCGCTGCCCAACCCCGGGCGCAAGGACGAAGCCTGGCGCTTCTCCACGCTCAAAGTCACCGACCTGAGCGGCTTCACCGCCACCGCACCCGCCTCCGAGGCGCTCTGCTCGGAGCTGCTCGGCCGTTCCCGCGCGCTGGAGCAGACCGCCGGGCGCATGGTGTTCGTAAACGACGCTCTCGTTGCCCGCGATCTCTACAGCGAAGAGCTGGAAAAGCTCGGCGTGATCTGGAAGCCGCTGGAGCAGGCGGCAGCCGATCACCCGGAGCTTTTTGCCAAACACTTCATGGCGCACGGCGCAGAACTGGGCGGCGCAAAGTATGCCGCGCTGCACAAAGCCTCCGTACGCACGGGGACGTTCCTTTACGTTCCCGCAAATGTCAGCGTGGAGCTGCCGATTGAGATCTTCCACTGGCTCTCGGGCGAAGGGAACAGCTCGTTTCCGCACACGCTCGTCATCGTCGGGGAGAACTCGAAGGTGACGCTTGTCGACTACTTCCAGTCGGCGGACGCAGAGGAGAAGAACCTCGCCATCGGGGTCAACGACCTGCACGTCGCCGATGGTGCGTCGCTCACGTACGTCTGCGTTCAGGAATGGAGCGCCACCTCGCACGCTTTCCAGATCAATAATACGGTCGTGGGCAAAGGCGCCTCGGCAAAGAGTCTGAATGTCAGCCTCGGCAGCCGCTACTCCCGTATCGAGAGCCTCAGCAAGCTGATCGGCGAAGGCGGACGGAGCGACATGCTCAACGTCACCGTCGCCCGTGGCGATCAGGAGTTTGACTCCCGTACGCTTCAGGACCACTACTCGCCGGGCGCATCGAGCGATCTGCTCTATAAGAACGCGCTTGATGATCACGCACGCACGGTCTTCGCCGGACTCATCAAGGTCGAAGAACACGCGCACCGCACCGACGCGTACCAGAAGGTTCGCAACCTGCTGCTCTCCGACGAAGCGGAGGCAAACTCCGCGCCCGGTCTGGAGATTCTTGCCGATGACGTGCTCTGCTCGCACGGCGCCACCTCCGGACAGGTCGAGCCCGAGGAACTCTTCTATATGCTCGCCCGTGGTATTGACGAGACGACCGCTCAGCGACTCATCGTCAACGGCTTCCTTCAGGAAGCGGTCGAGCGCCTCGGCAACGAAGCCGTGGAAGCCCTGATCGCCGAGCGGGTCGCCGCCCGGTTTGTCTGATCCCGGCTGATTGCACGCTCCCCTCCCCTCACTCTGTGATCGGGAAGGGAGCGGCGCTTTCCCGCGGGCAAAAGGATACGGCCATTTTTGCCCACCGTGCGTTCCCCCTTGTAGGATGTCGCGCCGGAAGCTGTTACATATATGGGATCAGGGAAGACGGTACCTACTGCCGGTCATGCTCGCCGTAGCGGCGGTCGGTATGGCTCTTACCCAAAAGGGGGGAGGCTCCGATATCATGCCCGTCCCCTCACCGCCGGGCCTGGGCAATACAGAACCGGAAGCCGTCACCCCTGAGCGTCAGCCCGGGCGGGAGAACATCGTCTCCTTCGCTCCGGTGGTGGACCGTGTGATGGATAGCGTCGTAGGCGTCCACACCAGTCGCCTTGTCAAAGTGCCCGAACCGCTGCGCAACCTCTTCGGAACGCCGAATGGCGGTATCCGCCAAGGCCTCGGCTCCGGTGTCCTCGTCAGCCGGGATGGCTATATCCTGACGAACAACCACGTCACTGCCGGGGCGCAGGAAGTGACCGTTACCGTCGGCAAAGACCGCAAGGAATACAAAGCCAGAAAGGTCGGCGCAGACCCCGGGACGGATCTCTCCGTGCTTAAGATTGAGGGGCATGATCTTCCCGCCATTCCGTTCGCCGACAGTCAGCGCGCCCGCGTGGGCGACGTCGTCCTCGCCGTCGGCAATCCCTTCGGACTCACGCAAACCGTCACCATGGGGATCATCAGCGGCCTGCGACGCGGCGGTATGGGGATCATCGACTACGAAAATTTTATCCAGACCGACGCCTCGGTGAACCCCGGCAATTCCGGGGGCGCGCTCGTGGACATGAACGGACGCCTCGTCGGGATCAACACCGCCATCTTCAGTCGGAGCGGTGGCAATCAGGGCATCGGATTCGCCATCCCGGCGGACCTCGCCGCTCACGTGCTTGCCCGGATTCGTGAGAACGGGCGGGTCGAGCGCGGCTACCTCGGCACGTTGATCCAGCCTGTCACCAAAGAGCTTGCCGCCGTCCTCCGGCTCCCTTCCACCGATGGTGCGCTGGTCGCCGACGTTACCGATCACAGCCCCGCGCAGGAGAATGGCCTTCAGCCTGGCGATGTGATCACCGAAATCGCTGGCAAGCACATTCAGGCTCCGCGCGACCTCCGGCTGGCCATTGGCGATCTCCAGCCCGGCAGCCCGGTATCCCTTAGCTATATCCGCGAAGGCAAGACGCACTCCATCGCCCTGCGATTGGGGACCACGCCCCCCAAGGAAGAAGAATCGAAGGGCGACGAGCCGCCCCCCGTCGCCGAGCGCCGATCCGAGCCGTTCCTCGAAGGCGTACGCCTGAGCGACGTCGATGACGACTTCCGTGAAATCCTTGATCTCCCCTCGAAGATCGATGGAGCCGTCATTATCGACATTGACCCGCTCTCCCGCGCCTACCGCTCCGGTCTGCGGCGGGGCCATGTCATCGTCGAAGTCAACCGCACCCCCGTTCACGGCGCAAAAGAGCTGCTCAAGGCTGGCCGCGAAGGCAAATCCGAAACGCCCGTGCTCCTTCGCGTCTGGAGCGGCGGCCAGAGCCAATACCTTGCCATTGCGCCGAAGGATATTGAGTAGGATATCGCCATCAAATCTTAACCGTTGCCACTCTCAAAGGACATTGCAACGGGTGAAGAGATTTGTTAAACAGGCGGCATGAACCCCATCTTTAACGAGAAAAGATTACAGGAAATCTCGAACGACTATGACGCCGGAACCATGACCGTCTCCGGCGCGATCAACCGGACGGTACTGCTCACCATCCTCTGCGCCGTCTCCGCCATCATCTCATGGGATTTCGCGCCGCGTTTCGCCGGGATGCTGCTTCCCCTCATCATCGGATCTGCCATCCTTGGCATCGTTCTGGTACTCATCGCCAGCTTTTCGCCAAAGACCTCGCCGGTCGTCGCGCCGGTCTACGCCATTACGGAAGGTGTTTTTGTAGGGATCATCTCCGCTTTTTATAATCAGGCCAGTCAGGGCATCGTCTTTCAAGCCGTCATCCTTACCTTTGGCATCCTCCTCGCGATGCTCGGGCTTTACCAGACGCGGATCATCCGCGTCACAGATCGCTTCCGCTCCATCATCGTCGCAATGACGGCCGGGGTAGCGCTTTTCTACATCGCCGCGATTGCGCTACGGATGTTTGGGATTTCCATTCCGATGCTGCATGACGCAAGCTGGATTGGCATCGGCTTCAGCCTCTTTGTCATCGGCCTTGCGGCATTCAACTTCCTGCTCGACTTCGATCTCATGGAGCGCCTTCCGGAGACGGGTGCCGCCAAGTATTATGAATGGTACTGCGGCCTCGGCTTTCTGGTCACGCTAGTCTGGCTCTACCTCGAAGTCCTCCGCCTCCTCGCCCGCCGCGACTAGAACAGATAAAGTAATTCTATAGCCGCTCCTTTGTGGCGGCGAAGGCCACTGTCGCCACAGCTTCCATGAAATGCTTCTACGATCCCACCCAAGATGCCATCGGGACTTGCAAGTCCTGCGGCAAAGGTCTCTCGGCGGATTATCTCACCGACATGGCAAAGGGATTGGCCTGTCGAGGTCATTGTGAGGAGGATGTGAGGTCGCTGATCTTATTGATCGACCAAAATATCTCCGGTTCGAAGGCTACAAAACAGATATTGAAGCGAAGCTCAGCCACAAGCTATGGGTCGAGCGGATTTACTTTGCTGCTGGGAGTCGTGTTCCTTGCTTTCGGCTATCGGCGTCCGGAGATAGGTTTCCTCTTCTATCTCGGCCTGAGTTTCCTGATCTATGGCTTATGGGCGCTCTTTCGGGCATACCGGTACGCCTCCATCATCGCGGAGATCCCTGATGCCGACGACCGCCAGATGAGCGGCGGCAAAGTCGAATATCCACCAAACTCGTGACGGTGGATTGTCCCTCTTCCTTTGCCTGAAGGAACATTCTGCGACGTGCAGGGATGCTGCCAGCCGGGGCTCTCTACCTGATCCGGCTCGAAGATGGTGACCAATGCGTAATACCCGTATCACCGATGGCCGACAATCTCAGAGAAACGGAGTGCAGCGGCTTTGCTTCTGGCCATCCAACGCCGGGGTGCCTTCATTAGGCCATCTGAACTCACTTGCGATTCTACAATTGCTAAGCGTATGATGACAGGTGCCGCGCTATGGGAGTTGCTCATCATACCATTCAGGAACTGGAGGCGCCTTTTGAATCGGTTCAGGAATTGACCACCCTGATTCCCAGAGACCGGGAGTTTGTTGTTCAGAATGGCACCTTCAAGATCATCATTGCGCTCCGTGGCGATGTGTCGCTCCAAATTTCACCGGAATACAAGTTTCACCTCAAGGAGCGCGATATAGCTATCCTGCCCGAGCCGTGTTCGCAGCGTTATCAAACACTTGGGAGCGACACCGAAAACCTCCAGACTCTGGTCATCTTATTCGATCGCACCAAAATTTTTGGCGATCCTGATTCGTGGGGGAATACCCCGGCTGCCAAAGTTGCAGCCCTTTGCAAATCCCGGTTTCCGGAACCTACCAAAATAGAGGGAAAGAAAATCAAGGAGCTTCTACACCTGATCTCTCAGATCAGAGAAGAATCCGAAAATCAGCTTCCGGGAAAGTATATCCGCATCAACTCCCTGATTTGCACCTTGCTGGTGGATCTTGTCAGAGCGGCAGGCTCCGCGCCGGAAGCTGCACAGGCGATCAAAGGAAGCCGACGGCTTCTGGTCTATCAGGCTCAGGAGTTTATGCTCAAGAACATCGGCCGCTCCCTAACGGCAGGCGAAATTGCGTGGCACCTTAAAATGAGTCAGGAGCATCTCTCCCGAATCTTTAAGGCTGAGACCGGCTATACGCTCAAGCCATACCTGAATATGCTAAGAGTCAATAATGCCAAAATGCTCCTCCTGCATTCCAATATGACCATTACGGAAATCTCCGAGAAATGCGGCTTTAGCACGCAATCCCTTTTCTATCGGACATTCCGCCAGTTCTTCAAAATGACTCCCACGCAATATCGGAAGAGAAGCGAAGTCTCCCCGACGCTGCGGGTCATGCCGTAGGGGGGCAGCGTATCCTGCGAGACCGGGCGCGGCTTCCATCACCGCCCGCTATCTTAGAGGTTCTGGCCGGCCCTAAGATGCCGCCTCAAAGTCCTTCCACATTCTGCTCCTCCTCAAAGAGAACGTCGGGTGTGGTGGGGATCTTCCGTCGGACTTCATTCGTGTAGACCGACTCTCCCCATATCGCATGACACCGGGTCATTTCGCGACGGAGAGCGCGGAGCTCCGAGGCTTTTGTTCGGAACCGCGCTATCAGCTTGGCATTTTGCTTCCCCTCTTTGATTTCATAGCCAACCTTCAGAACATCCCGTACCAAGCGGAGATTTCGCATCCCCAGCTTCAGAAATCTTACCCGCTCCACCGCTTCCGGCATGGCCTGGTCTTCCATGGCCATCTTCTCTGCGCTTTGAAGCAGGGCCTCAGCCTTATCAATCACGGCATCGTCATAAAGATAGCGGAGCGCATGATAGGCACCGACCAGCGGATTCCTTGGAAACTGATACCTCCTCTGGGCCCGCTCATATAACCCGTTGGGATCCCAGATCACGTCTCCTCCCCCCGTGCTGGCATAGCGAGCCTTATCGCTGAACTCCAGCCAATAGCGCCAATACTCCTCAATCTTCGGCGCTGCTTTTCCAAAGGCGGCGCTATACTCGGCGATCACATCATCCAGAGGCAGTTCCGGGTCCTCAATGAGTCGCGCTGTTGTATAGTAGGCCAGCCCTTGCGTTGCCCAATGGCCCACGAGGGAATCCATCTTAAAGGACCTCATGCCATGCTTGTCAGCAAATCGGATATAGTCGGTCTGAGCCTTCAGCGGCAGGTAGGGAGCATCCGCCGCCTCCCACCACCAGTTCGGACGCAATACCATCTCCGCTCCCCGGTCATGCCATGCCTTCCAGACATCGTAAGCTTTCCCATGGAAGGTGTTCACAATCATGATCGAAAGCTTTGCCGTTGCCGGAATGTTGTTCGGCGGTATGCCGCGGTAGCAGCTGTACGAGGTGGCGATCAGGCACACATTCGGGTTATGCCGGCTTAGTCGCTCATGGACAAGGTTCCAGAAACGGCAGTATCGGGCCGTCAGATCAGCCTTCCCCTTCCAGATTTCCATGGGGTCCGGTCGGAGAGGTCGGTCCCATTCCCGCGTTTCAGCAGAAGCATCAAATCCTGTGCCGTCATTGGGCCCTACCGGCCACTCATCCGGCGCTCCAGCGGCAAGGTACTCCTTCTCGATAAAGTCGATTACCTTAGGGTTGCTCAGTCGCAGTTTCACGCGGTTGGGCGCGGGAAAGGGCTGCATGATCTGCGGCGTTGGCGGTTGCGCAAACAGGTCGGGGTCAGACTCTCCGTACTTGTCCCACCAGTCCCCAAACGCGTGAGCCGGATAGGCCTGTGCAAGCCGTCGTCCTGCCTGATGATTCTCCATCCATGCTCTGGCTTCAGCAGCGAGTCTCCGCTGCTCACCTGCCTCCAGCATGAAGGCGGGATCCTTTGGCGAGAATCGCATCAACCGGTTTCGCGCCACATAAAACCGCTCTTCCAGTTTGGGCTTGGTGATGAAGCTGCGTGCGCTCACGCGCACCTCCGATCTCCGGGGCACAAAGGTCCCCAGTTCCCCCGGCCAAAGCCAGCGCACCTTCACTCCTTCTTCCACCAAAGCGTTTACCGCCCATTTTGTCGCCGGAGAGCGGTAGTCACTCCAGTGTCCCTTATGCGGAAGGTCGCGGTCCTTTCCGAACAGGAAGACTTTATTGCCTGCCACACGGATGCCATATGATTCGTCCGCAAGTTCTGCCAGTTCAATACCTTCCCCGGCCAGAGCCCGGGTGTTTCCGATATAGATTTTCACGGGGGCCTTGGGCTCCACGGAAGTCTCCTGCTGTATCGGTACCTCCACCTGCGTGCTCCGTTGAAGGTAGCGCTGAAGCTCTTCAGCCGCCTCTTTCTCCATGGCGCTCGCGCTCTCCGGCAGGTAGATGACACACAGCGCGGTGCCGTTCGCTATCAGTGTCAGCTTCTCTTCTGCCGTCTTCTCAATACCACTATAGGAGTCACTGCACCCCAGCAAAAGAAAGCACCCCGACATCGCGGCCAAGGCTGAAGTCATCAAACGATTCCTGTAAATCATCATCATGAAACGATTCATCTCGAGTTTACTGCTCTCTCTGCAGGTTTCCCCAAAATTCGCGCAGGCTCGGAGGAGAGGTAAAGACCTCTGCGGTCAATCCTTCCACGTGCCCGTCAAAGAAAACCGTGTTCTGCCTTTTCCGATGGGGGTAAGTGAGCGTTGTTGGTGGCGCTGCTTCAGAGATCGTAGTCTGGAACTCGCCGCTATCCGGGCTAGTGCTTCCTCCGTCGGTAAAGAGAACCATCCGGGTGGGGTTGGGGATCGCCGCAACACGCTGAGGAGAGCCGGGCATCAGCCTTCCCGAGCCGTTCGGGTTTAGCCGGGCCGCGTAAACATTCATCGAATAGGTTCGATTAAGCACGATGTTGTTCTGCGCGAACTTCCCCGGGTAGATTCGTTTTAATTCCGGGCAGGTCAGCACTGTGTCAATACCCCGATAATTCTGGTAGCTCGGCGCGGTATAGCCAAGGTAGTCACGGATGCCATTGGGAAACCTCTCCCGATACCAGAATTTGTCGGGAAAAAGCCACCCGTTGTTATCCGATAGATAATTGAGAGCCACCCTACCCAGCGTTTGCAGATGCGAGACGCATTTGGTCTGAGCCGCCTGCCGGGTGATCCCCTGAATTCCGACCATCACCAGCGCGATCAGAACCCCCATCAGCGCCACTGCGATCAGTGTTTCTATGAGCGTAAATGCGCGATGTCGGGAATCCCGATATGGTGGCCTCTGTTTCATCTGATGCTATGCATTGGGTTCGGGAGGTTTGGCTTTGGGCTTATCGGTTGAGCTTTCCCGACCGCACCTTGGAACCATAGAACAACGCGACGACAAAGCCTAAGCCTAATACCGCTGTCGTAGATGGCTCCGGAATCACCGTAAAGCGATCAAGAAACTGAACACCCTTTCCGGACGCCGATCCTCCGTTAACGCCAAAAAAGATGTAGCTGTTTTCCGCATCGCTCAGACCTGGCAGAGAGAAATTTTCAATGGAGGTGGTCAGCAGTTCGGAATCCAACGAGGCATCCGGGTTGGTCGAGTAAAGCTTCACTGTAAGGCTATAGGTCTGATCAACCGAATTGAAAGTGGACTCCAAGCCGAGATAGTACCATGCCTGATGTGTAAGCGACACCCCCGATGCGGAAACGCTATCGGTTACCTTCGTGCCATTATTCACAGCTTGAGAGCGCAGGTCGATCCGATAGGAAACCGGGCTGGTCTGTCGAACCAGATGAAGAAGACCCGCGTAGTGGGTCTGGCCTGCGCCCCCGGATAGCGTAACATTCGGCGCGTAGTTCTCCTGGGAAGTCACGCCGAAGACAAGGCTCAGGGTACTGGAGGACCAGTCCGGATTACGATACTGAAAGTAAATCCCCGAGCTTAGGGAAGCCGTTGTTGGTGAAAACGCTTCCTGGTATGTCAACCACCCTGCGTTATTGCCATAGATGCTCCCGCTGCCGCCATCCGGCCCCGCGCTACTGGTATACCGCCATGCGTTACCGCTTCCAGGCGTGCCGTTTTCAACGAAATGGTTTGTCAGGTCGGTCGAACTGTTGAAGTGAATCACCGCAGCGCTGGCGGCAGAGGAGGAAAGAAGACTGAAGATCCCCAGACCGGTGGCGGCCAGAATGGAGCGGGTGGAGAAAAGGGAGGAGTGGTTCATGGTGGGTCGGGGGGTTATGGAAGGGTTGTGGAGGTTGTCATTAAGCAATACTTCTGAAAGTCAGGGAGCGTGAGCCATCCGTCGGGGTCGGGAGTTGTTCTCCGGCGTTTCGGCTTTCCATCGAAATAGATGAAATCCGTGTCGGTTTCCGAAGGGTAGAGATCTCCCACAAAGACCTTCGCGCGGACCGTTCGCATCTGCTCCGTCTGATCGCGAACGTGGATGTAAAAATCTGCCTGCCTGCCCGCTTCAATATTGATCAGCAGCTGATGCGGGCCACTCAGTCGGGTCTGCCTCCCTATAAGCGCGGAATCCAACGCTTGCTTTAACTCACGGCTCACCCGGGTTTTCCCGGCGGCAAAATGAGACTTCGCATCTTCGCCCGGCGCCGGAAGCGACAGAGGTTTATAGCAGACTCCCGGCTGTTGGATGAAAGAGCGCCACTGCGACTCCTCCCGGCGCAGAAACCATTCGTTATAACGACCCACGTCGCCCAAGAGAGTCACCCGGTTTCGCGGAGCACGAGCAAAATCCGCCAACGCTTCGACCTCCCCGTTCGGCAGGCAGAGTTGATGACAGGCGACGATATGACGCATCTCCTGAGGGGCATCTCTGGCTGAAAAAAGAATGCGGAATGGAAGGCGGCGAAGCTGGAAATAGCGGATCACCGCCCGCGAGACTTCACCGGCTGTCTGGCCGATGAGAGAAAGCGCCGACGGATTGAGCAAAATACCATACTCAGCCCAGGTCCGTCGCTCCTGAAGCCTGACTTGCATCTCCAGATTACGGAAAAATGCCATCCCCTGAGCAAATGCCTCCATCAACTCCGGCATGACATCCAGCAGCATCTGCCCCGAGTCCCCGGCGGGACGGGTCATCCAGTTATTCCCCAATGTGGCGCTCTGGTAGGAGAACTCCTCCGCCAGTCCCGCCCATACAGCCCCCGGGGTTCCGGGAGGACTGCTGGTTGGCTGCCCATGCCGCCATGCGTTGGGCAGATGCCGCCATGTGGTCGAGAGCGTTCGATATCCCCCGGCCTCTGCCAGAAGGTGCGCCTCTGCCTGGCTGAGCAGTCGGCCCTGCCACCCCGGTTGATTGCCATTCTCCGCAAATAGGAAGTCACAAATTTCCCCCTCAATGGAGGGGTCCAACGAGAGGTTCCGACGGCTGGAAAGGTTTCGGGGAAAAGCAGGGTTTGCGCATAGCTGCGCCTCAGATTTCAACTGCTTCAAGCGCCGAAAAGCCTCTCTGTAAAACCGATGGCGTACTTCCACGCTGAAGGCAACCCAGAGAACCCTCAGCGGATCGGTGATCAAACTGTGTGGTGAATGAAGCGGAGGCGGTGTCACCGCACTTGCATCTGACAGCCCCAGCAGTTCATCCAAATTCCCTCGTTCATTCAGCCATTGACGGAAGAGATCCCGGCAGCGTTCGCAGTAACACCCGCGATAGTAGCTATTGTCAATATGCACACCATCAAACCCCAGCTTCTCAATCCCGACACGAAGCAATTCGTGAAAGTATGACTGGTAGTCCGGATGATTCAAACACGGCATGAATCGGAAGTACGAAGCTCCCCATACCAGATCCTTGCCTTCAGCGGTCTTGGCGATCCAGTCTCGCGCGTCCGGACGCTCGATAAACAGCGTTTCGCCAAACAGACTTCCGCCCTGAAGGTATCCCCAAACGCGAAGACCCAGACTATTCGCATTCTGCACAAAAGCCTGTGCCTCCGCCCACTCCTGCTCCTCCAGCTTTCGCCCGAAACCTTTAAAGAATCGCGTAATAAGTACGTTAACGCCCATCTCCTGAAGCTGATGGAGTGTTTCCCGCTTTTGCAGACGGCTGCGCCAATCCCGAAGCCATGGTCCGTTTCCGAAATAGAAGGTAAAGTTCGAGCCAAGGCGCCGATAAAAGCGGTCAGGCTCCCACCCCGCCCATGCCCAACAGTCACGATGCCTCTGTGCCCGATGCTGATTCTCACCACCACACTCCGCAACAGGCTGAATGGCCTTCTCAAGCGATGCTGTGGAAGTAATGCGCATACCCGCAATATCTCATATCCCTCCCTCAAGGTCATTCTCCCCAAGTGACGATTTGTATCAAAAATCGACTTTTTCACACCTTAAAGACAAACGGGAGCGGAAATAGCCGCTTCGGAGATGCTCGCGATTCCAACGAAGCAACGGCTTAAATATCCCTATTCAAAATCTGACTTCGTTCCTCATCACAGGAAATGATGATAAGTGGCAAAAAATGACAATCCAATGCTGTCCCGTACCAACTGAGATAAGGCATCAGGACGTATGAACGTCAAAGAAATTCACGTCCCGGATCGCCTTGCCATCGCCATCACCTCAATGGCACGCATTGGAGAGCAAATCTATCTCGGCCTTACCGGAGGCGCCCGATTGCTAGCCAGTTACAATGTGACTAGTGGTGCCATCACCATGGGACCGGAGATCTGTCCCTGGGTGGGACAACGAGGCTACTGCGGCAAATTTCATAATGCCATGGCAGCTTTGCCGGACGGCAGCCTGTTACTGGGTGAGTGCAGCCACCTGACTTGGGATGGTCTCCCCGTCACGGCAAACTATTTCCAAACCGAATTGCCCGAACGTATGCTTGCGCGCAAGCGTGCGCAGGGCTATCCCGATGTGGAATACACGGATTTCTGCCTGCCTGATCTCCGAAGCTGGAATCGCCGCCGGGACGACCCGGGCGGCCGCATCCTGCGCTATCTTCCGGACCAAAACAGGGCGGAAACCCTAACGATCCTGCCTCCCTTTCTCTATGCGCAATCTCTGATCACCGATCCCAGGGGGGAGCATGCCTTCGGCCATACGATACCCGACAACCACTTTTATCACATCAACCTGAAGACCGGTCAGTTGACCGATCACGGCCGTATCTCCGACTATGCCTTCCATCACATGGTCGTTTGCCCGGAGGGAATCTGCTATGCGTCATGGCTGGATCGCGCGGATGGCGCCATGAAACTTCTTCGCTTTGACCCGACAATCGGGCAACTGGAACATACCCGCCATGTGATCCTTCGCGATCCCGGATCAAAGATTGCGGGTAATCTGGGCATTGACAGCTGGATGGTGACAAGAAACGGCACCATCTATATGGGAACCATTGCGAATTCCCTCTTATTTCGCTTTGACCCCGAAAGTTGCGAATTCACCCTATTGGCTCAGCTCGCCAAGGGAGGCCGGGTGACCTCGATGGATGAAGACGCTGAAGGCATCCTATGGATCAGCGCAGGGTATCCCCACACCCACCTCATCCGCTTTGATCCTCGAGAAACAGGACACGCAGCGATCACAGACTGTGGTCCGGTCAACCCGAATTATGAACGTTGTTACATCCATGCTTCCTGCCTCCACGAAGGAAAGCTTTACCTCGGAGAAACCGACGGCTTCTCCCCTTCTCTGCATATCCTTGATCTGACGGAAATCTGAGCCCGGGAAGAGGCTAGCTATGGAGGCATTAATCAAGGGCTGTTCCAAGTCAGGGGCGCCGCCTGCGAAAATTTTGTAGCAGCTTTTCTGACGACCTCATAAGTGCTCTTCCGCTTGAAGTAAGAGGCCGTGATGCCATATTTTGGGGAGCGAATGCTTTGCCGCTGACGAATCGAATTCGAGTAACGTACCGGAATATTGGCAAAGGTCTACCCGGCAGCCCCTACCAACTGATCCGGCTTGAAGATGGCGGCCGATGCGTGCTACCGTTCACCAATGGCCGAGGATCTAAGAAGCGGCGTACACCGGTTGGTATCTGATTGGGACCGCGCACTCCACTTTCAGGGAGCGCGGTACTGGAAGATTCCCAGCGGCAACGACCCGCTGCGGTTCTTTCAAGCGCTTCCCATCATCTTTCCCTATGGTCAGAGCCTATTATTCGAAGGCTTGGAGATGGGACTGAGCGCTAAATCGCTATATGAGGAGTTCCCCGCCAAATACCGCAGGCTGGTGGCATGCGATACCATCTCGCCTCAGCCGGAAGCTTTTCACGTTGTTTTTGATCCTACCTTTGCAGAGCATCTTAGCGGCATCATCAGAAGCCAAGGGATGGAGTCCGCCTTCTACCACTTTAAAGGGTACTCCTCCACCGAACTGATCTTCTCCTTCCATTCGTTTTCCGATGCTTTTGACGTTGAACTAACGATCTCTGAAAGCGTTAGCGAAACGACCGTGACCCGGTTTGCTGAAGCATTAGGGCAGCGTGCGGCAATCGCCACATTTCCTGAACCCCTCATTGAGCAACTCAAAAAGTTCGACGCCATCATCAACCCGTCCCGCTGGCGAAGGCTATTGAACGTTTTTCGCCAAAGAAACTGAACGCGATCCCACGGATCTGCGCCTGATCCGCAGTCTGCGATTGGAAAGCCACGCCAATGACAGCACCTTACGAATGGAATCCCATGCCGCACACCCTCGATGTGCGCTGCCCTTCATGCGGGGGTAGAGCTTTCTTTGAATTCGCAGAAGCCGTTCGCATCCGCGAGCGAAAGGACATAGCCTTCTTTCAGGAGAGCAATCAGTTTGACTACCTCCGTTGTAAAGACAGTTGCGGACACTATTGGCATGCAGCGATCTATTACGCAGGGCTTCACGGGCGGACAGTGGAGTCGATTCGCGAGCTTCCAGACGGTTACGCTAAATCAGAATTTGCTCATTCCCGGTATCTCTATCGCAGTGCGGGCCCTCGCCTCGGATCGATTTCTTGCGACCGATGCCACCTTTATCAAAGACACAAACTGGATTGGCCGAAGGATGCGTATTTCCAGATTGAATATAAGGACGATGTACTTTGGGCGTTTAACGCTGAATCAGCCGTCGAACTCTTCCATTACATTACTTCCACAAACCGCACGCGGGATCACTACAAGTGGGAAGCGTTCCTGATGAAAGTTCCCACGAAGTTCCTTCGTCGTGGTGCACGAAAGACGATTACAAAGCGCCTTGAAAAACTCATCCGGCCCAATACAACCGCACCGCTCCACCTTTGACGTTCGAGGCGGCGATGGATACTACCGGCTCCGCCTCCTATCTGCTGTTCACCAAGCCTCTCATCGGACGTTTTTCCCGCTTCCTTTCCATGCAGAACATTGTGTAACGTACCGGAATGCTGGCAAAGGTTTATTCGGCGGCCGTTTACGGGGTCGACGCATACGAGGTTGAAATCGAGGTCAACGCGGCTAATGGCGCACCTGTCATCGTCGTGGTCGGGCTACCCGACGTTGCGGTAAAGGAGAGCAGGGATCGGGTCACAACCGCCATAGCCAACAGCGGCTACCGGACGCCCAAAGGCCGCACCACCGTCAATCTGGCCCCCGCTGACGTAAAAAAGGAAGGCCCGAGCTTTGATCTTCCTATCGCGGTCGGCATGATTGCAACAGCGGACGAAGAGGGCGTTCCAGCGATGGCTGACTACTGTCTGGTCGGCGAACTGGCCCTTGATGGCGCGGTGCGTCCTGTCAACGGCGTCCTCCCCGTCACGATTGAGGCGAAGAAGCAAGGTCGGCGCTTCGTCATCGTGCCGGAGGAGAATGCAGCGGAGGCTGCGGTTGTCAAAGGCATCACCACTTATGGGGTCCGTAACCTTCGGCAGGTCTACGAATTCCTGAAGGGGAATGAAACGCTCAAACCAGTCTCCTCAACCAGCTTTGAGGACGTAAAGCCCGATTACGAAATCGACTTCGCAGATGTCAAAGGCCAGTACGCGGTCAAGCGAGCCATCGAAGTCGCTGTCGCTGGAGGCCATAACCTCCTCATGATCGGTCCGCCCGGAAGCGGGAAAAGCATGTTGGCCAAGCGCATCCCCACCATCATGCCGCCGATGAGCTTCGAGGAAGCCATCGAAACGACCAAGATTCACAGCATCTGTGGCTTCCTCGCCAACAAGCGCCATTTCATCAGTCAGCGCCCCTTCCGCTCCCCGCATCACACCATCTCCGACGCGGGCCTTCTCGGCGGCGGCAGCACCCCCGCCCCCGGAGAGGTTACGCTGGCGCACAACGGCGTCCTCTTCCTCGACGAACTCCCTGAGTTTAAGCGCGGCACCTTGGAAGTCCTCCGCCAGCCGCTGGAAGACCATCAGGTCACGATTGCAAGAGCCTCAGGCTCCATGACGTTCCCCGCTGACACAATGGTAGTAGGGGCTTGTAACCCTTGTCCTTGCGGCTACTTCGGAGACTTGAAGCGAGAGTGCAGATGCTCGCTCAATCAAGTGCAACGCTACCGCCAGCGCATCTCCGGCCCGCTCCTCGACCGCATCGACCTCCACATCGAAGTCCCTGCCGTCGAATACAAGGACCTCACCAGCAAACAGGACGGCGAATCCTCCGCCGACATCCGCGCCCGCATCCTAGCTGCCCGAGCCATCCAGCAGAAGCGCTTTGCCAACAGCCGCTCCACCCGCTGCAACGCCCGGATGTCCTCCCGGCTCCTTAAGACTTACTGCCAGCTCGACGAGCACTGCCATGAACTCCTCAAAATGGCGATGACCGAGCTGAATCTATC
>JBEBWR010000033.1:0-19276 GCA_040392045.1 Chthoniobacter flavus
CCTTCTGCAAACTTTAGCGACGCGATGCGTTCGTTAGGCTTTGGGACCGGAGCGATGAAGGCAGGCATGCGCCCGGTGTTTACGCCCATTACGCTCCATGGCCCTGCCTTCACGGTTCGCTGTTATGCCGGCGCAACGTGGGCGCTGGAAGAAGCGCTGGAACTCGCTCCTCCCGGAAGCGTTCTGGTAGTCGATGGTGGAGGATTTAGCGATGCTGTTCTGATGGGTGGGCTTATGAGCTTGCGTGCGGCCAAGCGCGGCCTCGCGGGGGCGGTGATTGATGGAGCTGTGCGTGATCTCAGCGAGCTTGTTGAGGCCCGATGGCCCGTCTTTTCCAGCTTCTATACCCCGGCCGGAGGAAGTGCCGACCCGCAGGGTGCCTGGGAGGTGCCCATCAGTTGCGCGGGAGTAACTGTTTCGCCGGGAGATTACGTCGTCGCGGATCAGGACGGCGTTGTCATCATTCCACGCGAGCGCTGGGAGACGGTATGTGCAACCGCTTATGCCATCGAAAGCAAGGAGCGGTTTCTGGAGGCTCGCCTGAAAGCCGGAGATTCACTCGCCAAGGCGGTCAAGCTCTGGAAAGCACGTCCAGAGGGCGAAGAAGGCTCTGCGTCATCTACCCGATAACCGGAAAACGGGGAGGCTCTCCTTTCAAGCCCAGAAGAGCTTCCTCGGCAACTTTCCGGCTCAGCGTTGCCATGGCGGCTGTGCTATGCCACGCAAGATGTGGCGTAACGATGACTTGCGGAAACGTGAAGAGCGGATGGCTTGCCGGTAGTGGTTCCGGTGCGGTAACATCAAGGGCGGCGGCGGCCAGATGCCTGCGCTCAAGAGCATGACAGAGTGCGTCCAGTTCAACCAACGGGCCCCGGGCTGTATTAACCAGCATCGCTCCCTTGCGCATTCTGCCAAAGGCGGCCTCATTGAGCATCCCCCGGGTAGTATCTGTAAGCGGACAATGTAGCGAAAGGATATCCGCGGAGCCGACCGCTTCATCGTACGCTAAAGCTTGTACTCCTTTGGTCGCGAACGCTTCCGGAGGAACGCAGGGATCATATGCGCCCCTCTGAAATCCAAACGCTCCTGCCCGCTCGTGCACCAGCCGGGCGATGCGTCCGAACCCGATTGTCACCAGTCTTAGTTCGCGAGGCGGGCGCATCTCCCATTCAGGCGCCAGTGTCCATTCCCCCTTGCGAGCCCGATCTTGGTAAAAAGGCAACCCCCTTACGAGAGCAAGAATCAGTGCCAAAGTGTGATCTGCCATTTCATCCAGACAGAAGTCGGGGACATTGCAGACAGTGATTCCGGCTTCTTTTGCCGCCTGAAGATTAATGGAATCCGTGCCGATGCCGTAGCGGATCAGGCGTCGGCAACGGGGAATCCGTTTCATCTCGTCGCGGCCCATGTGGATGGCGCGGACGAGCACGATCTCAGCGTCTTTGGCGGCTTCCCACGGTGTTTGCACGGATGCAAATACGCTCTCGCCAACTTCCGATAGCACTGCATTTTCCAACCGGAAATCGCCGGTGGGATTATCAAAAAAACCATCGAGATGGACAACGCGGGGCATAATCTATGTGAATGAGGGCCGCTCCCGGGAAGTTCTATTCTTTAGCCTCCCGCCGGGGTCCTTCCGGATAAAAGGTATAGGCTGGCGTATAGCCGAGCGGTTCATTCCGGCAGAGATCAAAGGAATAAGGATCGCCTCGGGAGACGAGATTGAAAATGCCATAGGGGACGGTGGCTTTCAAAGCCGCCAGGACACCTGCTGCGATGTCATCGCGATGTGCGGCGAGTTGTCGCCCCTCCGCAGTGGCAAGCGTGGCGCGGTCATGTTCAGTTCCAAGGGGATACGGCTGCCCCAGTCTCAGGATGAGCACCTCCATCCCGTGCTTTCGGTGATAAAGTGCGCCGATCTCTTCGCTAAAGAGTTTTGTAACGGCGTAGAGCTTTGTCGGGAGAGGAGTGAGGTCAGGAAGGGAGCGCTCCCGGGCCGTAGGATACCCCTGAAAGAGGGTCAGGCTGCTCATCAGGAGAACCCGCCGCACTCCGGCCCTCAACGCTGCTTCGAAAAGATGATAAACCCCTCGGGTATTCACATCCAGAGTAGCTGCATCGAAAGGGACGATTTCATCATCAGGCGCAGTCCGTACAGGGAATCTACGCCCGGAGGCTATGGCGAGGTGAAGCACTGTATCGCAGCCTCTCATGCCCTGAAGAAGCGCCGGGAAATCAAGAAGATCGCACGATTGCACAGGCACTCCCTGAACTTCGCCCTCCTCAATATCGCTAAGACTCAAGCCGATGGATTGCCTCAGTTCCGGCAGAATGAGGGTCGCTACGGCACCCAGCGCGCCGGTGACAAAAAGCCGCTGAAAGGGCAGTGAATCGCGAAGCATATATTCAAAGAATCGATTGGCAGGAATCTCAGATCGACGGCAAATGGCTGTCAGGCATTTCGCATGGGACTCTCTGCCATAAAGATTTGTAACAACTCCAGAAGCTGATCAAAAGCTTTCAGTTGGGCGACCTCAAAGCCATGGCTATTCTCCCGCACATAGCCTACCACGATTGATGCGGGGATGCTCCCCACATCATAAGCTGCGCTGGCGTCGGAGTAAGCGTTTTCCAATACCGCCCGCTGGAGGGGAAGACCGGCCTGCTTCGCAGCGCGACTGAACTCTTGGACCAGCGCCTGGTTATAATTCGTCTTGAGGTCTTTTACCCAAATGACCGGCCCGCCCTTCAGACTGAGGGAAGCCTCGGGCGCAAGAGGGCAACCGTCCACGGCAATGAAGCGCGCGGGGCGCAAAGTATGGCAGAGATACTTGGCACCGTGGGCTCCGCCTTCCTCGTGTACAGTAAAAGCAATCGCCAGAGGAGAGCTGATCTCCCCCCTCTTTCCGGCCAGTCCTTCGAGCAATCGGAGAAGAGTGACCATCCCCATCCGGTCATCAAAGGTCCAGGCAGCCAGTAGTGGATCTTCCGGAGCACCGATCAGATAGGGCCCGCGCCCTTCGCGCACCGGTACAACGGCTGCTCCCGGATGAATCCCTCGCGCTTCCAGTTCCTGCGCGCTAAAACCCGTGACAATCCAGTGGTCCTGCCACGAAAAGAGGCGATCCGGCATGGGAGAATTCTGGATTCGGGCAACGTGCCCGGTCCCGGAAGAGACTACGCCTTGAATGCTGCCCTGATCTCCAATGATTTCCACCATCCGCTCCCCCATTTTCAAGGGAATCAGGCCGCCGGAACGCACCACCCTCAGGCGACCATCCGCTTCCACCTTGGAGACAACAAGCGCGATCTCATCCATGTGCGCGGCCAGCACCGTCAGCCCTTCCGCTTTGACATTCCCGGCAACCGGCACGATCAGATTGCCCGCAGCGTCCATACTTGCCGTATAGCCCCATCTTTCAATCTTTGCTCTCAGCTCCTGCATCATAGCACCCTCTCTCCCGGGGGGAGCCGCGATATCCAGAAGGTCGGAGAGGCAGGTGATGGCAGGATGCGTTTTGAGAAGGAGGGAAAGATCAGGAGACATAAGGAACCAGATGATCGATGAAAAATCTCAGCTCCTTGTCTTCATTCCCCGGCAGCACTTCGTGCCCATAGTCCGGATAGACCAGCAGGTCTTTGGGAGAGCGGATTTTGTTGTAAAGAGCGAATTGCGTGGAGGGCGGGCAAATCCTGTCGCTCAGTCCGGTACTCATCAGCACCGTAGCCTCAATACGCGGGGCCAGATATTGCATGTCGATGTAGCCCAATCGTGTGAACACCTCTGCTGCCCGTTCATGCCTTGGGTCAAAATGACGGAAAAAATCTTTTAGCTCCTGATAAGCATCCTGACAAAGGCCCATCTCCCACACCCGCTGATAATCCGAAAGGAAAGGATAAGTTGCCGCTACCGCTGCGATATTCCGCTGAAGGGCCGCACACGCGAGAGCGAGCGCCCCGCCTTGAGAGCCGCCACAGCATCCGACCCGCCCGGCGTCTACTTCGGGGAAGCTTTGTACGATCCGTGCGAGAAGAACGGTGTCCAGAATCTGGTAGCGATAATAAAGCTGGCGGGGGTCCGGATCGTGCAGGCCACGGATGATATGCCCTCGCTGTGTGGGCCCCCGCACCTGTAAGCGATCTTCGCTCTGTCCGTTCTGCCCGCGACACTCGAGAGAAACGACGCAGAACCCCTCCGAAACATACCCGAGACGCTGCAACCAACTCCCCGGCCCTGCTCTGTAACCATGAAAGAAAAGAAGCACGGGAGCAGGCTTTTGAAGTGATCGGGGCCGCAGATAGCGTGCGTGAATCCGGGCGCCACCAAGCCCCTGAAACCAGAGATCGAAGCTCTCGGCCTTGCGCAAGCCCAACTCCCCATAAGGGATCAGCTCCGGCTTTGCATCGTGGCACTCCAACTCTGTGAGCGATTGATCCCAATACGCATCAAAGTCGGATGGCCGTGGGTTTCGTCCCTGATAAGTCAGGAGATCAGCTAGTGGCAAATCGAAGGAGGACATAGAAGGTGAGGGATGAGCAGAATTAAGTATTACGTAAGCCAATGCAAGCAAAAACAAGCCATGCCACGCGGCTCTTATGATACGCCGCCGGGAGCGGTTCCGCACGACTCCCTCACGACCAGTTCACAGGGCAGGTGAACCGTCTCATCCTCAGGCAGGGAGCCCGCGGTACGATTGATGGCGGCAGTCAGTGACTCAAGCGCTTTCGCTGCCATGGCCTTTGCGGGGAGAGCGAGCGTGGTAAGAGGGGGCGTCAGATAACTCCCAATCTCCTGATTCTCAAACCCGACTACCGCAAGGTCTTGCGGGATACGAATCCCGTGCTTCTGGCAAAACCGGTAGACACCTACCGCCCAGCTATCATCATAGCAAATGACAGCCTCGGGCCGTGCGCCGCTCTCCCATATTTCGCGAATGGCGTTCTCTCCCGCCTGATAAGCGTTCATACCGGAGTGGGTCAGCGCGGGGTCGAGATGAAAAATGGCATCCTGAGCGGAGAGTTGGTTCTCACTTGCGGCCCGCCGGAATCCTTCTGCCGAAGCCTGCGCCACGGAAGTGGAAAGCCCCGCTATTCCCGTTGGCCAGCGATGGAGGCAGATGATTTTGCGGTATCCCCGGGCGATGAGATGGCGAGTCATATCATAGAGCGCCTTTGCGCGATCTTCCGCAACGAGTGGAATCCCCGGAAGCTTGACCCCCGTTACGGCTATGATGGGAATCCCCATTTCACGAAAGCGCTCCAGTTGGCTTAAATCAAATTCATCCGCAAAACCTGAGACGATCAGGCCCTCCACCCGCGCATCCAGCATGACCGTGCATGCCGAGATTTCATCCTTTTTCAACCACATGATCTTGGAAGCCATCGGCATTGCCAAGGGGCGATAGCCTGAGTGATGGATCGCCAGAACCAGTTCGTGCAGACGGCGGCTCTCCGTATCCTTGCTGCGCCCAAAATGAAAAACTCCGATCAGCCCGCTCCGTACGCCGCGCAGCGCCCGGGCCGAGGCGGAGGGACGGTATCCGAGCCGCTTTGCCGCCTCCTTTACGCGCTGATGCATCTCCGCCGGGAAGCGCTCTCCCCTGCCGGAGAGAATGGCGGAAACAGTGGTCTGATGTATCCCGAGGCTCTGAGCAACTTCTCGCTGGGTGACAGCACGGATGGGTTTGCGCGACATGGTTTCTGTAATACGAAAAAAAAAGATGAAAGAATCAAGACTCGACTCATTCCTCATGCGGCAGGGCCGGCATGCCGGAAGTGGAGAGTTCCACCCCGGGATGGAGCTCGAACGCCTTCGACCGCAGCGCGCTCTCTCGCCCTTCCGGCCATTGGATCTCAACACGCTCAAGATGGACACGCAGTCCCCCCTTCCCTTTGGAGCCAAAGCGCACCGTGCCATCCCGCGCGCCCACGACAGAGTCTCTGATGGTATATGCGCCATCCCCCAGCAGGCAGAGATTGTAGGTGACATTTCCGTCCAGATGCAGCAGTGAATGGCTCCCCCGGCTGCTTCCTACGTGGCAGATCCCCGTCGTGTTTCCGCTTGCGGTGAAGCCGTGCACTTCAAATTCGCAACGGCCATGGGCGCTCAACCCATCATCTCCACACTCCAGTGCGGAAATCTGTTCCAAACGGAAATCAGCGGTCGTGCCATGCAGGTTGAAGCCGTCATTGAGAAAATGCCTCACGGCAAGGTTACGGATCACCCAATGGCGACATTCGCCCCGCGTAGCTACACCATTGAGCAGATAAGGGTAAAGAATAGCCACTTCGGCCAAGTTTTTCTCCGGATTGATGGAGAGATAGAAGGCCTTCTCTGCTTCCACATAGGTCCACTCCCCCTCCAGCAATTTCTCCGGCGCTGGAAGGGGAGCGTTAGCCCCTTTTCCTGCCCGCCCCATGCGCTGCACTTTTCCGTCGAAACTGAAGTAGAAGCGACGGAGCATCGCCTTCGAACTCTCACCCCGCGGTACAAAGCCCTCAAAATTTGATTTACGATAAAGCCCCGGCCCCACCTTCTCCCACTCATCGGCAATCACCCGCCTGCTGCCATCCAAAGTATTGCCGCCACCATCAAAGGTAATCGGTAGCCCTGAGGCACCGGAGCGGGCATCGATCTTTATTTCCTCATGCACGGGAGACTGCCCCGGTACGAGCAGAATCTCGTCTCCCGCTTCGGCAAGTCGAATCGCCCGGGCTATCGTTCGGAGCGGTGCGTCGTTGCCCCCCGTATTGCGGTCGTCTCCCACGCGTGTATCCACATGCAAGACGCGCGCCTCTGCGTACGGGAGCGCCAAAAAGCAGCTTCCGCCAATTAACACCACGGCGCTCAGGAATAAACGAAAACGTAATTTCATACCAACTGATCCCTCCTCTTCCGTTGGACAGGAACAAAGCGGAGCATCCATCCATCTTGCGTATGACTGAACTTTTTTCAAGCATTGAGTCTCTTCGCCACTCTCATTCGTCGCTCAACTTCCGCGAGAAATTCGCCTTAAAGCACGAAAAATGGACATCCAAGCCAGATGAAGAAGAAGATTCCGGGGCCAAAACCAGCCCGGATATTTTTCTTTCGGAAACAAATCAATTTAAAAGTCTTGCGTAATACTTAAACAGCGAATACCTTCGCCCCCCATGAGCCTGACCGCTGCCCCACTCTCCGCCTCTCATCCCGCAGCCCTTTCCTCGCGCCGCACACGCTATGTCCTCTGTGGACTGAGCATCCGAAGCATTCACCATTTTGTCACCCCGCTTACCGGGAAAAGCCCTTCGCCTACGGCCAATGATTTTACCGACTGCGCCGATCTCAGAGCGGTGCTCGATATCGACCGTGAGCGTGTTGAAGCCTTTAACGAAAAGTGTGGGCTGAAGCTTGCGTATTACGGTCCGGATGAATTCTCGAAGATGATCGAGGTTGAGCAACCGGAGGTTGTTCTGGTGGCCGGCCCCGATGTGACTCACTACGCCTATATCATCAAAGCGCTGGAGCATGGTTGCGATGTCATCGTCGAAAAGCCGATGGTGCTGACGGCTGACGAAGCCCGGGAGGTAATCGAGGCCGAGCGCCGTACAGGTCGGCGGGTGCAGGTGACGATGAACATGCGCTACAAGCCGCTCCAGCAGCAGCTACGCCGCCTCATTGAATCCGGAGCGATCGGTCGCGTCGTCAATATCGAGTTCACCTACAATCTCGATACGGAGCATGGCGCCAGCTATTTCTATCGCTGGAACCGCCGCAGAGAGATCTCGGGCGGGTTGAATGTCCACAAGCTCTGTCATCATTTCGATGTGGTAAACTGGTGGCTACAGGATCAGCCGCATCTTGTCTTTGCATTGGGCGACCGCAATTTCTATGGTCCGGAGGGGGCGCACAAACCGGTCAGTGAGAACGGCACGCCGCTGCCGCTTGCGGAACTGAAGGCCCGCTGCCCCTATTATCAGAAACACTTTGCCAGCTACAATACCCCTGAAGCTGCGCGCATCAAAGCGGGATGGGATGAATACCATCTCCCCTATCGGGAACAGTACCCGCCGGATCAGCCAGCCTATATCTACGATGAAGAGATCGATATTGAGGATACCTATGGCGTTCTCATCCGTTATCGCAAGGGTGCTATCCTGAATTACTCCATCAATTTCTCTGCTGCGTGGGAAGGCTTCAACATCGGGATTAACGGAACGCACGGGCGGATTGAAACCAGCTATCGCCGCGAGGCCACTTTCTCCGAAGATGGAGAAAGACCTGCCTCCGGTACCAGCGTTATCAATGTGATTCCCCTCTTCGCCTCTCCTTACCAGATTGCTGTAAAGAGCGGATCCGGGGGGCATGGCGGCGCCGACGAACCCATCCAGCGCGACCTGTTCCGTTGCGTCGCACCGGAATCCGTGGAACTGGGCCTGATGGCCGACAGTATTCAGGGCGCCTACGCAGTCGCTGCAGGAGAAGCGGTCTGGCGATCCTGTGAGTCCGGGCAACCCATAATCATTCCACACTTTGAAGCCTCCAAGTAACCCCTGAGCCTTGTGGTTCTCCATCCTCTTGCATCGACTATGAAGTTCCCTCCCGCAAAGCGCATTCTCTGTCTCACACTCTCTTCCATTGGGCTACTGCTCCTCAGTTCCCCCATGGAAGCTCAGGCTGCTCCCATCCTCTATGATTTCAATACGCCGGGTTCGCTGACGAATGACTTTAACCGCCTGAATGACCAATTCAGCTACTGGAGCGAGCAGGAGGCAGGAGGTCTCTCCGACTCCGGCAATCTCCAGATCGCCTCCAGCGGATCGGTCAATACCATGACCAGCGCCGTCATCGCCAAGGAGGGCATCTCCTCTTCGGCAACGGAGTTTACCCTATCAGTTTTCTTTCAAGCCAGAGATGGGGGAAGCACTGGATATCAGTGGATGATCGGCGTGGTTCCCACAAGTGAGACAGCTCCCTCTGTCAATGTGGGACAGGCTTCTGTTCAACTGGCTGTCGGGCTGAACCTGGGGTCTGCCGGCTATCGCTGGGCGGAGTATAACAATACCTCCATTGTTGGAAAGAATGGCTCGCCGGATCACTCTTTTGCGCTAATTGCCGATAACTGGTACTACTTTGAAGCGAGCTTCCAGCGCGATGGCAACAACTGGACGATTGATTACTCCATCCACAATGCCAATGCCGATGGCACGCTACCCTCGGCCTCGCTTATCTCTGCGACTTCGGGCACCTTTTCAAACTCACTGTTGAGCAGCGCCACCGGATTTCATCCGTTTCTGGCTGTGGCCAACAACCCTGCCGGGCGCGTGATCAATCGATTTGATAATCTTACGGTTACGACGATTCCCGAGACTCAGACGCTTGCCAGCCTGGCCATCGGCCTTGCCCTCCTTGGCGTCCATGGAATGCGGAAAAGGATAGCCCGCAGCAACGCCAATCGCTAATATCCCCGCTTCTTCCCCTCAGTATATGTTTTTGCGTACACGCGCGGTTTTCAAAGCCGCACTGCTTTCTATTCCCTTGCTCACTGGGGCTATCCCCGCTTCCGCCCAAGCCCCTACGGGCAGGAAGGCGTTTGGCCATATCTATTACCCCGCTCGCGAGGTGGTGAATGCCCATGAGGGAAGCTTTGAGATGATCGCTACCCTGAACTTCGATCCCGCGAAAGAACATCAGGTGCAGTACACAGCGCCCATGGCCTTCTTTCTCCTAAGAGACTTCCCGGAGGGTGACCAACCGCGGCTTCTCATTCATTTCCGCTCGATCGCGACCTACCAACAGCAACGCAAGGATGGCGAATTGCTCACTTCCATACTCGGGGAAGGAAAGGCTCAGACCGCGCTTGCGCTGGGAGGTGAGCTGATCCGGAAGAGCCTCCGCGTACCCGCCGGCAAGCATCAGTTAAAGAAAGGCGACACGGTTCACCTTGCCTTTACCTGGCGGTATGATGGCAATGCCTATACCTCTGCGGTGTATATCAATGGCGCTCTCTTTGGAGAGCAGAAAGGAGCCAGTATTGATCCCATCACCTTTGCCGGAGAACCCGAAGTCTGGATCGGTGCACCGCATTTTCATAGCGCCTATGGCACAATCCATGGCATGCGGTTTTCCTCCGTTGCCCGCGAAGCCGAAGATTTCCTGAAAAGCGCGGAGAAGCGCTCGTTCGAACACGATGATCGCACGCTCTATATCGAAGATTTCCAGACAATCGACTCCACCGCGGGAGACAAGCAACCCCTTGGAAAAGGCGGCTTCATTGACGGAGCTTATCAGCTGATGAAAACCGATGACGGTGGTCGCGCAGTCCAACTCAATGCTTACGATGAAGAATCTCATTAGTGCCCGTTCCTTTGGCCCGCTGCTGGGCTTGAGCCTCCTGTTTGCACCGCAGCTCCGTGCCGACAAGCCGTATACGATAGGCGGAAAGTCCGCGCTGACCTTCAAGCTGGAGGAGCAGGCATGGCTGAGTGCCTTGACTCCTGACGAGGCGGGTTTGGAAGGCGGCCTGAGGATCTACCGTCATGGGCGGGAGGAGCCGCTTGCCCTCAGGTTTCTCCGCTCGGAGAAAAGCGGGGAGCAGACCATTGCCTACTATCAGGCTTCGGAAGAGGTCAGCCTTAAGCTCACCATCGCGCAGTTCTCCGAGGGCTACCTTCAGGCGCAACTTGAAATCAGCAACCACGGCAAGGAGTCGCTCCTTCTTGAGCCGGAGTTGAGCAGCGCCTTCCCGAAAACGGGCTACCGGTGGTTCGACGGATTTTCCGAGCATCAGAAAGCGCTACACCGTGAAGAAATTTCAGGCACTCTGCCATTCGCCGCGATTTATGGTGAAAAGCGCGGGATCGCTCTGGGGTTGAACCCGGGTGACCTCGTAAGCCACTTCAAAAGCGAGGTAAAGGAACGCGACGCAAAGGCCTATCTCAGCTTCAGTTCGCGGATGGTCATTCAGCCGGGAGAAACGGAGGCGCGACGTTTTGTGATCTTCGCCTTCCAGCCGGACTACGGCTACCGCAACGCCATTGGTGACTATCAACGCTTTTTCGCCAGCCGATTCCAGGCACATCCCGAGATCCACCCGGAAATCAATGGTCCGCTGATTGGCGGTCTGCTCTGGCGAACCCAGAATGATCGTTATCTGGGGAAAAACCCTCAGTACAACGGAAAGATCACCGACGTGATTCGCTGGATGGGAGGAGGCTGGGAGTGGTGCTACGCGGGCTTCGGCTATCGGCCGGGAGATTGGCTCTGTACCGAAGAGCAGACGGGCGAGTGGATGCTTCCGACTAAAAACGGTCCGGTTGCGTTCAAAGATCACTTCAAGAAGACGGCAAAGGAGTACCTTCAACAGCATCTGGATGCTTATGAGCGCATCCGTCCGTATGGAACGGCCTCGCTCATGTATATCATCCCGAACTATTGCGAAGAGGAATTGGCCAAGGAACGCTACGGGGATAGTATCTACTATGATGAGCAGAACCAGCCGCGCTCAGCAGGTCCTCCCTGGGTGGTACAGCACGATCGCTCGCTTCAAATGTATCCCTATGGCAATTCCTTCGGCGACTACACGCTGGAAGCGATCAAAACGCTTGTCGAGCGAAGCGATATCGACGGCTTTGCCTTCGACTGCATTGATCGCGCACGCTATCCCTATCGGGGCCCAGGGGTTGAGCGTTCTCCGGGCAGGGCTTACGACGATCAGGGGCGTATTTTTGTCAATTCCGAGATCGCCCACGCGAAGTTTGGCGAGGCCGTCCATGCCTTGAGCCGGGATGGACATACGATGGCGCTGACGGGAAATTTTCGCGGTGATACCGGCAGCTATCTGGCTGCAAACGTACTGGATGCCGCTCTCATTGAGCACGAGCCCTGGGACGAACGGCCGCTGGCTCTGAATACGCGCTACCTTCTCGGGCGCAAATCGATCACTTACCTCCGAGGCTACGGACGGATTCCGGAAATCTCGGTGCGAAAAGATGAGCAGCTTGTCGAGATGGTCGATACCCTCGCTTCCTACTCGGTGCTGCAATCGCTGCGGCTGGGGATCTACCCGAATTTCCGCTATGTGATCGGCGCGCCCAAGCTGATCTACTACATGCCGATCTTCAATACGCTCTTCCGCAAGTACCAATGGAATCCGGTACCCGCTGCCACGGGGCCCCGGCAACTATGGATCACACGCTACGGCTATGATAACAACGGGGTGCTTTATGTGGGCAATCCTTCGGCGCAGGCCGTAAAAGGAGACGTTCACACTGCTTCCTCCTACTTCAGGGCCGCTTCGACGGCGTGGGTGGATTTCGAAGGCAGGCTGAAGCTGGTGAACCGCGTTGGCAATGAGAAGACCAGTGTTCCCATTGATCTCCCCCGCGGAGAAGCCCTGCTGCTTCAGGCCGGTCTTTATAGCGCCAAGGAGTACAGCGGGGATATCTCTTCTGAGCGGTCGCTGATCAAAGGCAAAGGTTATATCGATCAATGGACCTTCTCCAGCTCAGCGGAACATCCGTGGTTCCTTATCCCTCCTCCCGGTCACTTGATCGCCGAGATCAGGATCAACGGAAAAGAGGTGGGCGCGTCGACCAAGGGCGGGAAGGTTGAGATTGCTGTAGGCAAAGGGACGCAGGTTGTTGAAGTTCATTACCATGCAGATCTTCAGCTCGGCAATCCGGAGCTCCTCGTAAAAGCGCCTTTCCTGAAGGACGGGAAGGAAGTGAACTTTGCGATACAGATTCCATCAGACACATCAGGCTATCAGCAGCAGGTGAGAAAGATCGGCAGCTTCTTCAGCAACTTTGTGCACGGCATGGCCAAGCCGGAGCTTCGCTTTGATGTGTCCGGTATCATAAAAGGGGAAGCCTTACCTGAAGAGGGCATGCTGATCATTCTCGAAGAAAGTAGCGTGCCGCCCGGCCAGCCCCGTGTCTCGATTGAGGGACGCACGGTGACCATCAGAGGGAATGATGTCGGACAGATCAGCGAAGGCGTGGATCTTCTTCTGAATACACTTCACGAGCAATACCCTTACTATGGCTACCTTCAGGTTAGTGACAAAAGCATCCCCGCGGACCACAGGGTATTGGAGCCCAGCCTGTTCCAAGAGAATACTTCCCACTCCTATCTGCCATGGAAACGCTAATGAAATCGGTTGCTCTCATTACGGCCAGCGCCTTTCTGGCTATAACTGTGGTCTTTGCCGGGGACGGGGACGACGGACTCGAAGTCAGCGCTCCGTTTCTGCCCGAGATGGCCTCTGCGGGGATGGACTTCGATGCGCCGCCATGGAAAAACGCGGGACAGATCGCCTCGTTTTCGAAAATCGGAAGCGTGACCATGCTGGGAATGAGCTTTTCCGAAGAGGCAAAGCAGCCCACCAGAGTTCTGCTGGCCCGAGATCGCGAGGCGCTCTACATCGCGTTCGAGTGCACAGACCCAAAGCCTGACGATCTCAAAACTGACCCTCCGGAAGATAAAAATGCCTTTCCGTACAACGACCGGGTGGAGATGTATTTGGAAGGCGATCAGGCCGCGCACCAGGCTTACTATCATCTGGCTTTCGGCGCTGCCGGGGAACGCTGGCGCTCGCTCAACCATCAGCGGATCGATACCGGCAACTGGACAGTGCTTGTCAAAATTGAAGCTGACCGCTGGAAAGCCATCGTTCGCATCCCCTACGAAACGCTCGGCCTTACGGCCTCCGCAGAATCCACACGCGGCATCTTCTATCGGATGTATCGTCCGCACGATATGGAGATTCGGGAGCAGACCACCTGGGGCGGACGGGGGGTGCATCAGCCGGCCCAGTTTGGCACGATCAGGTTTGAACCCATTCCCACAACCCCATGAAAGCGCACTTTCTGGCTTTAGTGCTTCCGCTGCCCGTTCTTGCTGGCACGGCGGAGCCGAAGCTCTCCAATGAATATCTGGAGGTCGTCACGTCCGGCGAAACCGGTACGCTACTTTGCTTTCTCGGCAAGAAGGATTCCGGAGTCAATCAGTTAAGAAAGGCTCAGGAGGAGACAGGCTTTCTGGCAGGGCTGAGCGGCGGCGGGGACGGACAGGAAGGGCTACAGATTGCAGTCGTACAAAAGGACGGAAGCGGGGCTCCCCTGATATGGCAGCCAAAGCAGCAGGACAACGGGACGATAAAGTTCACTGATACTTCCGGACGCTTTGAGGCCCGGCTCTCCCTCTTTCCGAGCACCAGCGCGGTAGACCTCGTGATTGTTCCGCTGCCGGACGCGCCCTCCTACCAGAGCCTTCAGTTTACATGGACGCTTCAGGTAGGCGGAGACTTTCTGGCAGTTACTACCGAGGGGGTGGCCGATCGGGATATCATTCCGACCAACCGATCGGAGGGCGCTCCGTTTCTCCATATTGCGGATATTGAGCGCGAGGAGGACGTTTCATTCTCCCTTTCCCAGCCTTGGTTTGCAGTTGCCGATAAGAATCAGGCCGTCACTTTCGCGGTTTGGTTTGACCTTGCGTCAGGGGGCACTCTGGAGTGCTGGAGCGGTCAGTTGCTTGGAAGCGAATCCATGTCGCGTACGCTTCGGGTTCCCAGCCTGAGCAACCCGCTTCATCTACGGATGATGCTGCTGGAACCTATTCAGGAAGTCACAGCCATCATGAAAGAGGGAGCCATCCATTGGAATGCACAGGGCACCCTCCAGTTTCTCTCTGCGGAGAGGATTGAAGAAGGGTGGCTCCGTCTGATCGCCGCGCAGGGGGATCAATCGGAAGATCCGATTCTGGAAGCGCGCGTCAACCAATGGCTACCGGGCGAGCCGAAGGTTTTCCGTGTTGCGAAGCCGCCTGCAATCGACCGGAAACTGAGGATCAAACTGAAAGACAGCCAGATGGACCTGTTGCAGCAGCAGCCGTAACCCATCCCCCTGAGACGATGGCCTCCCCCCTCTCATTCCGCTCTGGAACGCCCTCACAGCAGGAAGACCAGCGCCGCTCCAGCGGATTTACGATTCTGGAGTTGCTCATTGTCCTCACATTGCTCCTCGTGCTGGGAAGCTTTACGCTGACCATCATTCAAAAAGTACGCCAACATTCGCGCCAAACCCAGTGCATCACCCATCTGCGTACACTCTATCTGGCGCACATGACATGGATGGCCGATCATCAGCAAACGCTGCCGCTGGGATATGAGGATGGAAATTACCTCAACTACGCCTCTTCGGATTATCAGCAGACATTCGCCAAATATCTTCCCTCGGGCATCCGGGGCCGGTACACCGGGGGATCAGGCGCCTATCTCTGCCCTGAAGATCCCTCTCCCCGTGGAACAGATGGGCTTCCCGGCTACTTTGGTTATAGCTACGCCGTCAATGCTTTCATGGCGGTTCGAAATCAGAAATATGCTGCGCGATGGACTACTCCTTCCGAGACGTTTCTTCTTGCAGATGGCATCACCACGTTAATCTACGGCAACGACTCCTTTCCTGAGAGGATCGGCTGGCGGCATTCGGCGAGGGCCAACTTTATCTTCCTCGATGGGCATTGCCGCCCTCTTCGAAAAACCGACATACCGCGCCCTACTACCCTGACCCCATTCTGGAACTCAGAATACGTTCCCCGCTGACAGGAAGAGTGGGGGTGCCGAGAGTTCGCATCAGGAATAATACTTCCTCAAGATGGCTTTACAGGCGAGCGCGGTCCCCTCGCCGGACGTCGTGGTGAATGGTGAATCAGCTTAAGATGTAATCGATACCGGGCTCGAACCAATGCCTCCGACCCGCCTTCTTTTGAAGCCCTGCCTTTCATATTTCAACCTCGGGCAACCGAACGGATTCTTCTGAGATCCGGGGGCCGCTATTCCCCGGACGGTGGAAATATCGCGTCGGATCAGATGACGGGAATCCTTTGCAAACGCCTCCTTAGCTCTCCTCCAGAGCTGCGGGACTCAGCCCTGACATCTTCAGGATACGCTCCTTCATGGTTCTCAGGCGGAGCAATTCGTCGTAGGAAAAGCTCTCCACCCGCCCGTCGAGATAAACCACGGAGATGCGGTCTCCGATAAACCTGTGCCGGTCTTGTGCGGCGAAAAGAATCTCCGAATAGATCGGGGCATTCTTGCTTTCAGTGACGCGATCATTATACAGCCCGGCGAGCAGTGGCGCACGACCGGTCTCGTCGTGCCGGGGCATATAGTAATACATATACCCCATGTAATAGCTACCGTTCGCCGCCCGAAAAAACAGTCCATCGGCAAACCGGTATTCCGGGACCAGCGGCGAGTAGAGAATGGAAGGATCGGTAAGGTAATCGCGGTCTCCCTGCCCGCTTAACCCCCAGCGGTTCGCTGCATAGAGACGGCGCGGCGCGGCTCCACTGGAGAGATGATAGGAGGCGGTGGTAATGCGGGCGCCAGCTTGGGTATGCTCCGGAATTCTGCCACGATGCTCGCCCGCGTAGGCCAGCACCAGCAGGCCGATATTCTTGAGATTCTGGGCGCTCCGGGTTTCTCTGGCGGTGGCGGCCACCTGCCGCGAGACGGAGACCAGCAGGACAGATAGCACAACCAGAACAGCAATCGAGGCGAGGAGCTCAATCGCAGTGAAGGCTCGATGAGAAGGGGGAGTTTTCATGAGGAACGTGGCAGGGGGTTATGGCGTTTCGGTAAAGCGCTCTCCCGTCGCGAGCCAAAGCTGGTCGCCCGGCCCGACGGCAGAGATCCAGAGCGGCTGATCGATGTAGGAACGATCCACGGCCCGGTCGATGATTAACCGGCGCCCGGCAATATCAAGATGCTCGATTCTCCCAAGAAAATCTCCGTTCGCGCTCAGGAGCGACATTCCCGCGGCTGCCGTCATCGGGAACTGTCGGACCTGTAGCCGGGCACCGTCAATTGAGGAGGGAGTGACCCTCCCCGTCCGCAAGTCTTGTCCGGCAAGTGCAAACCGCTCTCCGTCGCTTTTTCCGAAAAAGAGCGACTGATACCGGGCATTGCCCACGATCACGGTTGAGGCACCAGCCGGGCTGCCTTCGGAAAGCTGGAGTGCGGGAGGCTCCAGAGAAACCGCAGAAACCTTATATCGGGAAGGCGGAAGCGCAGCGAATCCGTCCTTGCCGTCAAAACGACTGCCTTGGCTCCAGACCCGCTTGCGCTTCCCGGCAGCGTCCCACTGGACGATCGCAGCATCTCCCGCCCAGCGAATGCCGTGGCCCTTCCATGTCTGCTGACGCTTTCCGGATTCGTAAAACGCCACCTTTTCTCCCAGAGACGATACCACCTCCAGCGCGATCCTGCCGGAGAGCGTATCGATCTCCGGGGTAATCTTCAGAAGCGGCGTTTCCCGAGGGGCAACTTCGTATACGGTAACAAACAGCGACTCCGATGCGCGATGACGCCGAATCAGGTAATCCAGCTCAAGCCCCAGATGGCGAAAGCGGGACTGCAACTCCCCCTTGGCATGAAAGACATCGGTACCGGGAAGCTCAATGCAGTAAACCCTCAGTTCCTCGTCGCTCGCGGGATTGTTCTCCGGAAAGGCGGGATGCTGCAAGCGATAGACAGCGACGACCGTTTCTGCCCGGTTTGCGCCCTGCTTCCGCTCCGCCTCCTTGAGAAACTGAAAGCCGCTTCCTTTGTAATCTCCGTAGCGGCGCCCGGCAACAAGCGAGGGAGCGGCATCGTAGAACTCTCCATAAGCGACATTCTCTCCTGCCAACGTCCCGCCAGACGCTTTCCATGCGCCCGGCTTCTGAAGCTCACCGGGGACGAAATGCAGGAGCCAATCGTGCTGCTTTCCGCCTCGCACTCTGTAGGTATCAATGATCAGCGACGGCGCCTGCTCCTGATCAATCAGGTAGACGCTGCGGACATATTCCGAAGCGCCATCGTAAGCACGCCCTTCCGCTCTCACCATCTGAACACCCTCACCATCATCATACGCACGGATCACTCCCGGCTGCTGGCGCGACTGTTTGGTCTGATCAACCATCACGGTATTATGACTCACGGTATGGTTGAAATAACCAAACCGGCGGGGGTCATCAGCATTGGCGGTCTCCGGATAGCCGAGATCGGGAATCCATGCGCCTGCGTCGGAGAAAATCTCAATATTGAGCTGATCCGCATGACCGTGGCCAAACGGGTTTCCCCACGAAAGCGCTACGGCTCGCCCCCCGGTCTTGTGCCGACGCTGAAGCAGAGCATAGCCGTAGGCCGGGAGAATGGCGGAGCGGGATTCTCCCGCCTCCGGGTGCTTCGCTGCCAGCGCTTCGATCTCTGACGTCTCCAATGAAGCGCCGAAGAACAGCAGCTCTCCCGCCGACATTGCCTTTGAACGCGGTCGGGCTGCCGGCCCGGATTTCAGCAGCAGGGAAGCTGCCTCGGGATTGGGGAAAAGCTCCATCTCCTGTCTGAGCCGTGTGGCGCTGCGATTGATCGCCAGCGCGCGATAGTCCGAGCCGTCGCCCATCGCCTGTGTATAGCGATCAAGGGCGGTAATCAGGTGTGGCCAGCGCCACATGGCCTGAAAGCGCGGCATCTCCGGGAGATCCACCCCGAGGGCGGGCAGTTCCCCGGCGATGCCCCCAAGTTTATCAAGCCAGCCGAGATTATAGCCGAAATTCTCAATCGGCAGGCCGTCCCGATAGATGATATTGTACATCGCGTCCTCTACACCCATGCCGGTGTAGTTGGCGGGGTCCGGATTTTCCAGCAGCCACTTCCGGGCTTCGGAAATGGAGGGACGCTCCACGCCGGGATTCAAGGTTTTCATCAGAAGAATGGCGGCGCGCTGGTGCATCCCATAGTTCCCTGCGATCCACGGCTCGGGCTGAATGATCAGGCGCAGCATCTCGTGCAACAACTGGCGCTCAATCTGCTCCCGAAGCTGCGCTGAGGCAAGCCCGGTGGTTTCCTTCAGCTCATCGCCTTTCTTCTCCAGATACGGCCAGATGGCATCATAGGCTTTCGCGCATGCAGGCACTGTGTAGAGCGCCTCCCAAGTGTGATAGAGCAGCTTGCCTTTATAAGTATTTGGAGCCACTTCTTTGCCATACTGGCTCTGCACCTGATAATCATAGCCGGGGTAGTACTCCGATAGCTTCCAGAGCAGCAGGGCGGCCTGCCGCGCATATCGCTCATCGCCGGTGAGAAGGTAGGCTTCAGGCAGGGAATTGAGCGCGGGCATCAACTGATTCATGATCAGCTCCCACGTCACATAGTACGCGACAAACCAGTGATGCCTGCCGTCTTTCCCCGCTCCCTGCCAGCCCCATCCATCGTCGGGATAATCGCCCGTCAGCAGTGAGCGATCTTTCATC
>JBEBWR010000034.1:0-19191 GCA_040392045.1 Chthoniobacter flavus
AAGTGTTCGGCGGTCAGAGTTGGGAAGAGCTTTGCACTCGCCCGTGGAGTATTCACATCATGCTCTCTCATCAACTTCACCGAAGCGGTCAGACTCCCCGATCTCAACCCATAGTAAAATCCCGGAGAGGATGGAGTGGAAGGATGGGTGTAAGCCGAAAGATAGAGGCTCATTGACGGCTTCTGCATCGCGATCTTTGAACCTGTACCCGAAAACGTTCCGGTTGATGCCCGTAAATCGCGACACGATGGAGCAGCCGAAGGCGGTTGTTTCTCCACCGCCTCCGTGGCGAAGCGTTGTTCTTTATGTAACTTTCCCAGGTATCGCCCACAGGGCAAAATAAAAAGAATTTGACGAGTCGACACGTTTCGCGCTTAATAAAAACCGCGATGGCGAAACGTGTCGACAACTCTTCTGCTTCCAAAGCCAATTATCCCACGCAGCTTTCGATTGCCAGGGAAGCGGGATTATCGCGCACAACGGTAGCGGAGATTCTCGCAGGGAAACGACTGGAGCGGTATAACGATGAGACACAGCGCAAGGTTTTTGAAGTTGCTCAACGGCTGAACTATCGCCCCCATCGCTCGGCGCAGGAGGTTCGCCGGGGAAGGAGCAACCTGATCGGAGTATTTCACTCTTCCAGCCCGATTCAGGCGACCGTGGAGCGGGCGGAGGGGCTGGGGCGCGCCATCATGCGCTCAGGGTTTGAGCTGTTTCTCAATGACGGCCTCTGGTACGACCACAATATTGAGCATTCGATTGAGCAGATGTTGCGCGCCCGCGTGGAAGGCATCATCATCTCCGGCCCTCTCCAGCTCGATATCAGGAAAATCGAGCGGCTGGTCACGACGCTGAAGTCGGCCAATATTCCGGCGGTATCCGTCAGCGCTTACGATGAGATCTATCTTCGTGGCTTTCCAGCCGTCGGCGCGGACTTTGCACTCGGATTTGCACAACTCACCCATCATCTCATGGAACAGGGCTATCGTCGCCTGATCCTTGAGGCGTCAGCTTCGCTCGGGGGGGAATTATCACGCTACAACGGCTTTGGGCAGGCGATTCGCGAGGCGGGCGGCCATCTCCATGACCACGTGGCGCTCGATAAATACCGGAATCCGTGGCAAGGCAACGGCATCGAAGGGATAATGGTCGATATGATGAGCCCTGCGGCAGGTCGGTTTCAGGATCCCTGCGGACGTGGCTCTGCCTACATGGAGCAACTGTTGGAGCGCGGGCTGGAAGCAGACGCCATCGTGGCCAGCAACGATTATCGGGCCTTTGGGATGATGACGATCTGCCACCGGAAAGGCATCGACATTCCCGGAAGCCTCGCGGTAACGGGAGCCGACGACAGCTATCTGGCAACACATGGGCTTGTCCCCATTACGTCGCTTCGTCAGCCGATTGAAGAGATGTGTGATCTGGCGGTGGAGACGTTGGTCCGCCATATCAAGGGCACCGCCACCTCCCGCGACTGCGGAGGGTTCCTGCCCTGTCAGGTCGTCGTACGCGAATCTTCTTCCCGTTCGTCAATATCCCTACCAACCCCACTAGAAATCACCGTATGAAAACCTCCCTCCTATTTGGAATGCTTCTGGCTGCCTTCGGTAGCCTCTCCCTTCGGGCCGCCGATCGCATATGGACCGGGGGACTGAACACCGGATTTAACGCGAGCAGCAACTACAATAATGGTGTCGGCAGTCTGGGTCCGAGCGATGACCTGATTTTCAGGACCCAGACGTCTCCATCCCTATTCAGCACTGGGGACACATTCAACTTCTCCTCCCTGTTCATTGAGGACGGAGCTACCGGATTTAACCTCTCCGGCGGCACCATCACCGTCAAAGGGGGAATCTACGTTAGCGAGAACATTACTGCTACCATCTCCAATCATATCAATGGCTATAATTACACGGACGGCACGCCGCTGGTTTTTCAGGTGGGCAGTGGCGGCTCGTTGACGATTAACGGTGTCGGCCCTCAAGGACGTCCATTGGAGAAACTCGGGGAGGGGACACTGACGCTGCTGTCCGGTTCTTCGGGGAATCACTACATTGACGGCATCGTTCGCATTAAGGAGGGGACCCTTATCCTTGGCAATGACGCCGTGCTCAAACGGACGAATGGCTCCGCCAAAACCCTGCCCGTTTCCCTTGGTACAGCGGAAACCACGGGCAAACTCTCCGGCGGCGGTGCCGTACATGGCATCCTGACGACCGTCAGCGCCGAACGCTCCATTATCGAAACCGGTGGGGATGGCACGCTATTCATCGCAACGGTCGACGCATCGAATGGCGCCACCTTCAATATCACGCTCGGTGACCTGATTTCCGGTGACAGCTCGTTCACAGGCAACAACCTCGATTTCAATTTCTCCGGGGGCGAAGTCGGGACGGTCTACACGCTTTTGAACTACAGCAGCTATGTTATTGATACCTCAACCTTCAATATCGCTTCCACCGGATACGAGTTGGACGCCACCTTCGGCGACGGCGGATGGCTGATCGATGGCGATGACCTTCAGGTACGGTTTGCGGCGATTCCCGAGCCGGGAACCGTTGCGTTCCTTTCCGCCGGAGCGCTACTGATTGCTGCCGCGGGATTCCGCAGGCGCAGCCACTGCTGAAAATTAATCCTCTAAATTTCCTCCCATGCCACGCAAGCATCATCTCTTCCGCAGGACCGGATTCTCCGTGATGGAGCTGCTGGTTTCAGCAGCGATCATCAGCGTGCTCTGCGCCTTTTTCTTCTCCGGAATAGCGACAGCAGTCCGGAAGGGAAGGAACACCCGGTGCCAGGCCACGTTGAAAGGTCTGGGCATGGCACATCTCGCTTACGTGACCGACCACAGCGGACGGTTTATCCCAGCCGCACAAACTTCCGACGGCTTCTGGTATGAGTTCCTCGCGCCCTATCTCGGCGGGGAGAGAGTGACGTGGAAGGACGGCATTTACAACAGCAAGGTGGAAGCCGTTCCGAAATGGCTGACCTGCCCGGCCAAACCGGGCCTGGTCGGCTATGGCTGGAATCAGTTATTCGGGAGCTATGCTTATGAACGCGCGACGGGGCCGGACTATGGGCCGGGAACTTTCCGCCGCATCGTGGAGGTCACCCGTCCGTCGACTACGCTGCTGCACGCGGACAGCAAGGATCCGGGCATAACGCCGCAAAATGAATACGAGAATCACTACCTCTACCGCGGCATAGGCTGGAAAGCGCGCTTCCCCGCCCGGCACAGCGGCAAGGGTAACTACTTCTTCATCGACGGCCATTTGGAGGCGCTTACCCCCAATGAGCTGCTGGAGCGCCCCGATATTTTTGAACTCAACCAGTCGTAAAACCGCCGCTCGGCCGGATAGCGACTATCCTCTCCCTATGCATCTCCCCCTTCGTTACCCCCTGCTCGCGGGGGTCGTCTCTTCCGCCTTCCTCCTGGCTCAAGGAGCCCTGCCCACCATCGGCGAAGAAGCGCATCAGACCGCCTGCCTCTCCCGAATGCGGGAACTGGCGACCGCGATCCGAAACTACGCGGCAGACCATAATGATGAACTGCCCCTGGCGGCCGATCGCTCGAAGCACCCGTGGAAGTGGTGGTATGATTCAATCTTTCCGTATACCGCGTCGGTGTCATCGTTCTACTGCCCCCTGCTGCTGGAGCAGCAGAGATCCCCGATGCGCTCCCCGCTGCTGCCGGTCACGTGGAATCTGAACTACCTCAGCTACGGAATGACGCATCCCACGGACGAATACCAGCGAAAGCATGGCCATCTGCGATTTGCGGACGTGACCGACCCCGGGAAGAAAATCATGCTGGGCGAATCGAACTTCGCCATTCTGCGCAACACGTCGCAGTACTGGAAACAGGATCTCGCTCCACGCCATGCCGGGCGTGCCAATTTCATCACCTTCAGCGGCGAAGCCTTCAGCGCCGGAGATCTTCCGGGCCGCGTCCCATCCTCTCTCGGAAGCGGCGTGCATGATCGAGCCTGCTGGACGCTACCCTGACCCCTCTATCCTCCCACTTCCTTATTCATTTCTATGTCTCCTCGACTTTACCTTCTTCTAGCGATCACCGGAGCGCCTGCCCTGATGGCGACTCCAGTATGGGACCAAACACCCCGGACCGGAGCGGCGCTGCACCTTCGCCTTCATGAAGGGCTGACAGAACACGAGATCGCCGTCAGCCCGACAGCGGACACAACGCAAACGACCGACGGCATCACAACCCGCTGGGAACTGCTCAAGCGCGGCGATCACCTTCAGCTCTGCCAAATGGTGATCACGAATGATTCTGACAAGGAACGGCGGTTGGAGCCGTCGCTACGATGGGAGTTTCCGGCTCAGGCTTCGCTGACGACCTACTGGGATGGCTCCACGCAGGAGCGCACGCTCTCCGAGGTGAAGGAGCCGATCATGCAGTCAAATATCCGGCGGCTGGCTCCGTGGTCGGCGGTCTACGGCGACCGCGATGCGCTGCTGATCGGGCTTATGCCTAATGAACTGCGCTCCTACCTGCGGGCGGAGGTCCGGCCGGAGAAAGAGCAGCGGGGCTCCATCGCCTGTGCGACGCGGCTGGTGCTGGCCCCCGGCCAGAGCGACACGGTCACATTTGTCTTTGCCGAGTTCCCCATCCGCTTCGGCGGACAGCGGGAGACCGTGCAGCGGCTCCATGACGCTTTCCCGGAAGTCTATGATCCGCAACCGGATATCAACCCGGCAGTCAACGGAGCGAGCGCGCAGTACTGGGCCTCGCGGGTAACGGCAGACAAAATCCCCGGCGGCACACCGGAAGAATTCATGCGGCGGCTTCATACGACGTGGGACTGGAGCTATACCCCCTTCAAGCGCACAGGCGATCACTGGGGTCACGAAGAGTTCTGGGATTATACGCCGAATATTCCCTTCAAAGATTATCCCGCGACGATCATTGGCCAGAACTTCACCTTTGACAAGATGCCCCGCGAGCGCTTTCTCGCTCTGCGCAAGGAGTATTTCAACCAGCGGAAGAATTTTCAGGGATTAATGTTCTACTCCCCCGCGGGCGTCTGGGTAGAAGAGCAGTTGGCTCGGGAAAAGTACCCCGACGCGATTCTGGAAGATCCCAACTTCGCATGGCGGCGGACACGCTGGGTCACGGGCTGGGACAAAGAGGTCAAGGTACTCCCGTGGTTTACCAGCTATGAAGAAGCGCTGAAGAGCGATTTCGCGCGAATCGCGAAAGAGTATAATGTCGGAGGTGTAGCGCTGGATGTGGCGCGCGGGGGCCCCAAGTATCGCGGCCCTTCGATTGAAAAGCCGCTGACGGTTCGCGCCTACGACGAGCAGGGAATCTATATTGATCAGGGCGTGGGAGTTGCGAAGTTCATTGACTACCTGCATACGCTGCGGCTCCGCAACGACCCGTCAAAGCGCTTCGCCGTGGTCGGCAATCCGGAGACGGGCGGGCAGACCTTCACCGTCACGGCACGCTATGACGCAGGGATGTTTGAAGGCCCTCCATATCATCCGCACAGCGAAAATATTCCACTGGCCCGCTATATTCTTGGCCGCAAACCGATGACATGGTGGGCGGGCTGGGCCTATCAGCGCCACGCGGTGCCAAACTGGCGGCAGTACGAGCAGGCGGACTTTATCAAAACGATGAAGGGGCTGACCGATTACGTGATCTTCGCCTCCTACGAATACGGAGGGTTGCCGTCGCTCGTGATGGAGTTCGGCGTACCGAAGCTGACGCGGGAGTTGCCCACAATGATCGAGTCCATTCAGCGCGGGTGGCAGGCCGTAGTACCGGTGACGCACGACTTCACAAAGGAACTGCACCTTGCCCGCTACGGGACGGGGCTGGAGTCCCGCCTGTTCTTTGGAAATCCTTATGACGAGCCGGAGCCGATCACCTTCCGCATCGACCAGAGCTATCTCGGCAAGCCGGGGCTGGTCTGGGCGGCACGCCATGACCAAGGGCCGCTGTCGGCAAAGATGGAGAAGGGCGAAACCGTCATCCATACGGCACTCCCGTCCCGAATTCCCGCGCTCTTCGACGCCGTAGCTCTACTGCCGGAGGGGTATGAAGGCGAGGTCGTCAGCCGCTTCTCGCACTCCATAACCCAGCGGGAGTTGAAGCTGCGGCTGCACCCGACGGCAAAGCTCCCCGAAGGCAGCGTCGTCCGCTTCGCAAAGGATCCGGAGTTCCTCCTGCCGACCATTGCCATTGATGGCAGACCCCTGGAGAGCACTGAGGATGAGACGACCGTATCGGTGGCGCTGCCTATGGACGGAGAAATGACCGTCACATGGGATGCATCATGGGCCGGGTCTCATCTTGAAAAACTCGCGGAGTGGGAATTCTTCGATGAAGCGGGAAATCCGGCTTTCGAAGTGGTGATCGCGCCCGGCGACGATCAGGAGCGTCTCCGGCATCGTCTGACAGAGTACTTCCTCTTCTGCGGTCGGGTAATACTCGGCAGGAAGGAGGTAAAGCCGGTGCGCTTCGTGGCTCCTGAAGAGGCAGACCCGACCAAGCGGCAGGTGACGCTTCAGCCGACAATGGATGAACGCCACAGCCTTTCTGTGGCCTCCGACCAGCGTATCGTCATTAGCTATCATGACCACGCCGACGCTCACCTGATGCTGGATCGCTTCTTTGAGTTGCTTGATGAACGCTACCCCTACAAACCGGGCTTCATCGGCACATGGGGCATCGGGCAGGAAATGCTGGAGCATTACAAGATGTCCAACCAGATCATTGAATAAAGGGAGACATAGGATGAAATCACTAGTTTTGTCTCTGATGCTTCTGGGGAACGCCGCCCTCGTTTCAACTCCGGCCATCGCGCAATGCAAGCTTTCGCGGGAGCCTGCGCCGAACGGAGAGCGCCTGATCATGGAGAATGAGCAGGTCCGCGTGGAGTTGCTGAGCTTTGGAGGGCGCGTCAATTCGCTCCGGATAAAGGACAGCGGCGCGGAACTTCTGGAGCCGGTGGAGGAGTCGGTTCTCACTCGTTCTCCGCTGCTACCGCCGATCCTGCTCTCCAATCAGGGGGGCTACTCAGACTGGTTCTGGGGCGAACCGCCGCCCGAACCGACCGGATTTACCACAGAAGTGATCGACGAGAGCGCAGACCGGCTGGAAGTCCGAATGAAAGGCGGAGCCGGACAATGGCAAATCGAGCGTAGCGTCACACTTGAGAAAGGCAGTAAAACGCTGGTGCAGGATGTGAAGATTACCCTCGCGGACGGGAACACGGCGAAGCTCGGCTATTGGGCCCATTTGATTCCCAATGCTGCGCGCTTTGTCGGCCCCGATGGCGGCAGCCGCCTGCTCATCCCCGGTCGGCGGGGAGGCAATGCCATTGCGCAAAGAACCACGACGGAGCTTCCAAAAGACGGCGTGCAAACGGTCATCACCCATCGCAGCAACGACTTCTACGAGCTTTCCGCCCCGTGGGCCGCGATCATCTCACCCCGCTCCGGGGAAGTGATCCTACTGAGAAGTACTTCTGACGCGTTTGGCGATGAGGGGCTCCTCTACCATTGGCAGAACGGAAAACTCTCCACTCTGGAGTTGATTCATCGCGGCGCCCCTCTTGCGCCGGGACAATCGGCCCGCTACCATATCACTCTGGAGCCGTTTGCCTCGGAAGCGGACCTCCTTAGCGCGGTTTCTTCTTTGTCCAAACCATGAACACCCTCCTCTCTCCATTGCTCGCACTACTGCTGATTTCCCCGGCAGTGCTCGCTTCGGATTACGCCACGAGCTTCGAAGGCCCCGAGTTCGGAGTGGGCGAAATCCATCGCCAGAAGGGCTGGTCAGCGGCCTATGGTAGCGCGCCCGAGCTTTGCACTATCGTCGATGAAAGCGGAGCGCCGGTCGCTCCTCCAGACGGGATGCAGATGCTCCGACTTGTCCGACCGACTGCGGAAGGCCGTCCGGTAGCGGGAATCATTTTTCATGAAGAGCCAACGCCGCTGATGGAATTTACCGCGGAGTTCCAGCTCGCCTACCAGTCTTCCACTACGTTTCCGCTCTATCAGGTCGAGATCGGCTCGGCCGCGGACTCCAAAAGCGGAGTACATGTAGGGATCGGATTTTTCGATACCGATGGCGGTGCGCGCGTCATGCAGGTCTATCAGGGAGCAGGGACGAAACGCCGCCCCGTCGCCGCGTCGGGGGACGCGGACTCCCGCCCTACAGAGCCGATGGTATTCTACCACTTCACGCTACGTGTCTATGAAGGAGGCGGCCGCTACGACCTTACCGTACGACAGGGTGACGAAGTGATCGCCTCGACAACAGCGCAGGAAGTGGACGTCCTTCCCAATACCTATAACCGGCTGATCGTCTCCATCCCCGGCGGCAGTCAGGAGGATCAGCTCTTCTTTGACGCGCTGACGATTACGCCATAGAGCCAAGGAGGGTCGTCACGAGAGGGATTGGGCTCTGACAGCCATAAAGGATTTTCGATGTGCGAAAAGTCGGCATGGCCAATCCCCCTTGACCACACGATCTAACCTGCCCGAAAACGCCCCGGGACTGACGCCTATGAATCGGCGGAACATGGCGATGAATGTCGGTGAGGTAGAGTAGCCGAGATCAAGGGCGACAGCTTCGACGCGTTCGCCCGAGCGGAGACGAGCGAATCCAGATGCCAAGGCCAGGTGGGGCGAGGAAGCATTGTTCGCCGATTGAGCACGCCGGTAAAGGGCGGCAGACGCACCTGTTTCTCGCGGGCGATTGCGGGCGGCTTCATGAGCGGAGCGATAGGCGATGATCGATTGGCATAAATAAGCTATATATCCCGATCGGATCCAGTGCATAGTGGAAGAGTTCGTCACACCTCTCCTCTCTCCATCGGGAAACCCCTTCAGACGCCATGAAACCTTTTCAGGTCATTGTCATCGGGCTTGGAGGCATCGGTAGCGCGGTGCTCCATCAGCTCTCAAAAAGTGGCGCTCGCGTTCTCGGTATCGACCGCTATGCGCCGCCGCATGATCTTGGGTCGAGCTTTGGAATTGCGGGGTGCAGGCGATCGCGCCGATCAATGGCGGCGGGGTGCGCGTACTCACGGAGGGCGGCGGACTGGAGGCGGAGCGTGTGGTAATCACGGCGGGGCGATGGGTACGGGAGTTTGCCCCGGCGACGGACGCGGGGCTTTTCCAGACAATCCGGCAGGTCACCTTCTGGTTCGATGTGGGGGATATCCGGGCGTTTCAGCCAGGGCGGTTTCCTACTTATATCTGGGGGCCGAGGGAGGGGAACTCCGGGCATTATGGATTCCCCGCTGCGGACGGAGAGCTGGGCGGGATCAAGGTCGCCAGCGAAGGCCTTGCCCGATCGGAGGCGATGGAACGCTTTGAGCGCGAGGTTTCACAGGAAGAGATCCGCCGGATGTACGAACAGTCGGTGCGTCCCTATCTCAACGGCGTGGAGGCCCGCTGTATCCGCGCCAAGACGTGCGTCTTTGTCAAAACGCCGGATTGCGGGTTCGTCTTTGACCGTCACCCCGGATGCCCCGACGCGATTTTCACTTCTCCCTGCTGCGGGATCGGTTTCAAGTTCGCACCCGCACTGGGAGAGTTGATCGCGGGCCTTGCCACGGGGCAACGCGACTTTTCCGAACTCTCCCGCTTTGCCCTCAACCGATTCCATTCTTAGAACATGTCTACCCCACACCGATACGATGAAACGCTGGAGAGTTCGATCCACGCCAAAGGGAAAGCGCTCTTTGCGAGGATGAAGGAACATCCGGCGCCCGGCATTCTCTCCCGCAAGGGGGTGTACGCCCGGCTCATGGATTGGGCGATGAAAGACCCTGACTTCAAGACGCAGCTTTTCCGGTTCGTGGATGTGCTGCCGACGCTGGAGAAGGGTTCACAAGTGATCGCCTATCTTCGGGAATACCTCGGCGGGCATTTGGCGGGGATTCACCCCGCGCTGGAGGTGGCGTTGCGCGCTTCGGCGCTGATGCCCGGATTGACCGCAGGGCTGATCCGTGCGCAGATCACCGATATGGCACGGCAATTCGTTGCCGGCAAGGATGCCACGGATGCCGCCAGACGCTTCCGCTCCAATGAAAAGACGGGGCGGGAGACTACCATTGATCTGCTCGGCGAAGCAGTGGTCAATGAACGGGAGGCCGATCTCTTTCTCCAGCGCAATTTTGAGATCCTCGATACACTCAGCAGCGCCGGTCCCGGAGGGCGCCCGCTTCCCGGTATCAATCTCTCCCTGAAAATCTCCGCCCTCTCCTCCCGTATCCGTCCGGAGGACCCGGAATTCTCCGTGCAATCGCTGACGGAACGCCTCCTTCCGCTGATCCGGAAGGCGGCAGAAGTAGGGGCATTCATCAACTTTGACATGGAGAGCTACCATCTCAAAGAGATCACGATCCGGCTCTTCAAAGCGATCTTTTCCAGGGAGGAATTTCGGCGAACTCCGGCGGCCGGAATCGTTGTTCAGGCGTACCTTCGCGATGCCGCGGACGATCTGCGGGGCCTGATCGGGTGGGCACGGCAGCATGAGCGATTTATCGGTATCCGGCTCGTGAAAGGGGCCTATTGGGATTACGAGGTCACAATGGCGCGGCAGCGGGGATGGCCAATTCCTGTCTGGTTGCAGAAGCCGCAGAGCGACGCCAATTTTGAGAGCCTCTCCGCGCTGTTGCTGGAGAATGTCGCGACGGTCCGCCCCGCCTTTGCCTCGCATAACGTACGGAGCGTTGCTCACGCGATGGCTCGTGCTGAAGCGATGGGAATTTCGTCCGACACTTACGAATTTCAGGTGCTCTACGGCATGGCTGATGAGCTACAGGCCGCGCTCCTCGCAAGCGGTCGCACGGTCCGCGAGTATTGCCCTGTGGGCGATCTGCTGCCGGGCATGGCTTATCTCGTCCGGCGATTACTGGAGAATACCAGCAATGAAGGCTTCCTGAGAGCACACCACGGCGGCGCGGCGAAGCAGGACGAACTGCTTGCCAATCCGCTCTCCCTGATTCAACCCGATCCAGAGTCCACACCGATGCAGACCTCCTCTTTCACCAACGCGGTCAACACCGATTTCACGCTTGCGGAGAACCGCGACGCTTTCTCCAAAGTTCTCCACTCGCTTCCCGGGAGCTTTGGCAGGCGATGGCCGCTCGTGATCGGTGGCAGAAGGGTCTCCCCGCCCGATTTTGCGCCGTCGGTCAATCCCGCCGATCCGGGTCAGATCGTCGGCTACTGGGCCTGCGGACGCCGGGAGGATGCCGAAGCCGCGGTGCATGAAGCCCGTCAGGCGTTCCCGGCTTGGGCAGCCCGACCGGCGGAGGAGCGGATCGCGATTTTGGAGCGCGCCGCCGATCTCATGGAAGCGCGGCGCTTTGAGCTGAACGCCGTGGAAGTCTACGAAGCTGGAAAGCCGTGGGCCGAGGCCGACGCTGATATCAGCGAGGCCATTGATTTCTGCCGCTTCTACGCGGCGGAAATGCGCGAGATCAGCCAGCCCCGAACCACCCGGAAGGTGGCCGGAGAAGACGATACCGCGGTATCGGTTCCACGAGGGGTCGGTGTGGTGATCGCACCGTGGAATTTTCCGCTCGCTATCCTTTGCGGCATGACGGTGGCCCCGTTGGTCGCGGGGAATGCCGTGGTGATGAAGCCTGCGGAGCAAACCACGGTGATCGCGGCGATTTTCATGGAGATTCTTGAGGAAGCAGGGGTTCCCGCCGGGGTTGTGAACTTCCTGAGCGGAGATGGCGAAGAGATTGGGCCGGTGCTTGTCGCTCATCCGCAGGTCGATTTCATCGCTTTCACCGGCTCCCGCAGCGTAGGCCTCCAGATTTGGGAGACAGCGGGCCGGACGCTCCCCGGGCAGGCGAATCTCAAAAAGGTGGTCTGCGAAATGGGCGGGAAGAACGCGATGATTATCGACGTCAGCGCCGATCTCGACGAGGCGGTCCCTGCGGCACTTTACTCGGCGTTTGGCTTCGCGGGGCAGAAATGTTCGGCGCTTTCGCGGCTGATTGTGCTGGAAGAGATCTATGACCGATTCGTCGCACGCTTTGTGGAGGCCGCCGATTCCTTCCCGGTGGGAAGCCCAATGGAGCCGGGAATCATGATGGGGCCGGTGATCGACAGCGACGCCCGCGACAAGATCCTCCGGATGATCGAACAGGGGAAGGCCGAGGCGGACCTGGCCTATCAGGGCAGCGTACCCGATGCTGGCTATTACGTCCCGCTAACGATCTTCACGGGGGTTCCCCCCACCGCCTCCATCGCCCGGCAGGAGATCTTCGGCCCGGTGGTAGCGGTTCTGAAGGCAAAGGATCTGGACGACGCTTTCCGGCTCGCCAACGATAGCGAATACGCGCTCACTGGCGGCCTCTTTTCCCGGAGCCCGGCCGCGCTGGAGCGCGCGAAACGGGAATTCAACGTGGGCAATCTCTATCTGAACCGGGGCGTCACCGGAGCCATTGTCGAGCGCCATCCCTTCGGGGGCTTCCGCATGAGCGGCGGCGGAACCAAGGCAGGGGGCAAAGGCTATCTTGAGAACTTCCTCTTTTCGAAAACCATTGCGGAGAATGTCCTTCGCCGGGGATTCACGCCGGAGCCTCCAACAAGTTCCCGTTGATATACACCGCGCGGTGAATCCGGAACACGACGGTCCCGCTGAATCGCCCCTTCATTGTGGTTCGATCGAAATAAACGGTTGACGAATCCCCACGCGGGGATTACTTGTGATCCCACCGTGACGAAACTGGCCTCCAACAGTCGACCACCCACGCAGCAGCGTATTGCCGAGCTGGCGGGCATCTCGCGTGAAGCTGTCTCGCATATCCTCAATGGCACGACGGGCAAACCCTACAGCGAGGCCACGCGGCAGAAGGTACGGGAGATTGCCCGCGAGCTGAACTACACTCCGCACCGCGCCTCACAGACCATGCGGAAGGGGCGCAGTAACCTGATCGCGGTGATTCACTTTGGCTCCCGGTTTCACACCGGACAGGAGACAGTGAATACGCTGCCGGGCGTCATCCGCGCCGCCGGATATGATTATATCATCAACGATCTCCGGTGGCAGGGGAACAGTCCCGACCGGGTGATCTCCGAGTTGATTCATTTCCGGGTGGAAGGCGTGCTGCTGGTGGCGAACTGCGCGAGTCAGGTGCAAGCCGGCCATATCGAGCGGCTCCGGGCGGTTGGGATTCCGATCGTTTCGCTGTTTGGCGACGACGGGCTCCGCGATATTCCGCTGATCTGCGGCAACATCATGGCCAGCCGTACCGTGCTGGTCAACCACCTGCTTGATCTCGGCCATCGCCGCCTGCTCATGCCGACGAGCGACTCCCGTTCGCGGAATACGCGAGAGCGGGTGGAGAGCTTTTATCAGGCGGTAAAAGCGCGCGGAACGGTCCGCGAGATTACGGAGGATGATTTTCTCAGCGCGGAGAACCCATGGCCGGACACCGACAAGGTATCGGGCGTCGTCCTGCGGTACAATCCGCGCCCCCGCAGCGACGACGGCACGCGCATCCACTACGAAATCGCCCAAAACCTGATGCGCGCCGGACGCATCCCCGACGCCTTGGTCTGCACGAACGATCAGGGCGCCTTCGGCGTCTTTGCCGCCGCGCTGGAGAACAACATCAGAATTCCCGAACAGATGGCGGTGACCGGGCATGACAACGAGCCCTTTGGCACCTACCCGGCCTTTGGCCTGACGACGCTCCAGATGGACCTCGCCCGGGCTTGTGAGATGGCGATGGGCACGTTGCTCAGCCTCGTTCAGGGCAGCCCCGAGCCGGCACCCGCCCGACAGCTCCTCCCTGCCGAACTGATCGTCCGCTCCTCCTGCGGGGCGAAACTGAAGCAATCTCAAATCGCCCCTTAATCCGCCTCATCAATCGCCTTATGAATACCCCTCCCCTCTCCCCCTATCGGACGGCGCTCCACCGCGCGAAGCGGTGGAAGGCCCTCGGCACTGCGATCGCTTTTGTCACGGCAGCCACGTCGGGAATCCATGCCGCCTCCATTAATTCCAACTGGACCGGCAACGGCGACGGCACTTCGTGGAGCGACGCGGATAACTGGTCGCCGGACACACAATTTCCGAATAACGGCAGCGATATCTACCATAGCTTTATCGCTAACGGAGGGAATGACCTTTCGATCACAACTCAAGGCAATCTGACTCTCTCCGGCCTCACTCTGACGCAGGACAACCCGGGCGGCTCCCTCGCCCTCAAGCTCGGGGGTGATCTGACTCTCGCCAATGCGGCTCATGCCAACGGGTCCGGCATCTACAACACCAGCGGGACGAATGCCGGCGTCAGCATCGACCTCAATGGCTATCACTTTTCCACCTCTGCCCTCACGGCCAGCTACCACAACTTCCATCAGGGCACCTACTCCGTCGGCTCCGGCAATGCGGCGGGAACGGGCACCTTCAGTCTCCGCAACATCGACGCCAGCGCAAACATCGCTTTCAATGACAGCATCACCGTTCGTCTGACGACTGATAACGGCGTCAGCGCCCTCTCCGCGGCCACGTGGTCTTCCACTTCCACGCTGGTCATCGCTACCGGCACGCATATCGCTGCGGAGTCCACCGTCGTTTCCATCGGAAACCTCACCGTGGGCGAAACCGACCGCACTTCGGCCACGACGTTCTCCCTTCGTGACAACAGCGTTGTCACGGTTCGGGGCGATGTCGTCCTGAACTCCTTCTCGGGGGCTGCCGATGGCGCAGCCTCCAAACTCTCCTTCTCCACCACGGGCAACGCGGCGACCCTCCGCGTGATGGGAAGTTTTACCGATCACGGAACAGCCAGTTACTACGGATCAAACGCCTCCGCCCAAGGCACCATCGCCTTTGTCGGAGGGGCCGGTACGGAGCGTACGGTCGACATCGGTCGCCAAAGCCTGCGCAATCACTTCACGGTGGGCGACGCGACCGCTGTCGGAAACATCGGGCTGGCAAATCATCTGACCACGACCCGGAGCACTGGGATCACCGGGGGCTCGCGGCTCAATCTCAATACATACACGCTCACCAGCGCCACACTGCTGCTGGAGGAAGGCGCCACGCTCGCGATGCGGAGGGGTGGCGGGGTCAGCGTGACCGACTCCCTGACGCTTGACGGCTTTCATCTTGAGCTGCTGGGAGACTGGTCCGGCTGGACCAACGGCGACGATCTGCTGCTGATGACCTACAGCGGAACGCTGTCGGGAGAAGCCGATCTTCTTTCCATTATTGCCCCCGCCGGATTCACCTACGATGCGCTGACAACTTCGGATGGGCAGGTTGTGCTCTCGAATGTGGCCTTCATTCCCGAGCCGGGGACCATCGGCCTGTTGATCGGTGCGGTCGGGATTTCGCTCGCATGGGCTCGCCGCAGAAAGGAGCTGGCCTGATGCGCGGCATCCTTCCCCTGCTCCTCGGCGTAGCCCTGCCGTTCACGCTGTCCGCCGACCCGCTGGTCTTCACCTTCGACGACGACAAGAGCGCCGAAGCGGCCGCTGATATCGGACCGCTAAGCTACCACCTGGCGTATCACTACCCTGGCTCCGTCAAGGCGGAGCGGAAGGAGGTAAAATTCGGCACGGGGGCGCTCCGCATCGAACGCGCCGCGACGGAGCACCCGGTGGACGGCCTGATCTGGCAGCCAATCCGGGACTACCCGCGCCTCTGCGACGCAATCAACCGGATGACCCTTAGCGTCTGGGTCCGGCTGCCGGAGGATCATGACAGCGGTGGATTTCAGATCGTCCGTCGGGATCAGAATCATAGCAACGGCGACGAGACCGGCTACTTCAGCTTCGTCTACAACTCCCGCATGAAAGCGCTCCGCTTCGATGCGGCGGGACATACGCCAGTCAACGCCAAGGTCCAACTCGCGCCGGGCCAATGGCAGCACTTGGCGGTCACCTACGAGGAAGGAACGGTGACGTTCTACGAGAATGGCATTCCTCATCCGCCGCTGGCCGCCAAAGGCGATACCATCGGGGAGATCCCGCAGCGGAAGGTGCTGACGCTTTTTAAGGCATTCGGCTCGCTGCCTGCGGGAACGCTGGTGGATGACCTTTACTGCGACTTCACCCGGGCGCTTTCCGCGGACGAGATGAGCCGCCTCGCGGAGTCCGGTGCCGCGAAGTTTATCGGAAAGGACGCGAGGTAAACGCCCTGGCCATGAAGCTTCTCCCCTGCCTTTTTGCACTCGCCGCGCTCGCTCCCGTCCCTATGGCGACGGCGTTGACCCGCACGTTGCCGTCGGAGGAACTGACGCTCTACTCCAAAGAGCGCGGCGCACTTCCGGTGATCATCGCCACCGCCGCATCCGAAGAGACGGAGCGCCTTGCACAGGAATTTGTGGCGGCGCTGGAACGGATCACGGGGACGACCTTCCCTCTGGAGCGATCCGAGGCCCCGAAAGGAATCGTCTTCGGTACCGCCGTCGACTGGCCGGGACGGCTTCCGGAGATTGAAGAGGGATTTTCGCGCTCTTATGCGCAGGAGGATTATCAAATCCGAACGGGCGAGGAGCGGCTGGAGCTGATCGGACGGACGGCGCTGGGGCTGGAGAACGCGATGTGGGACGTTCTGCGGCATCTCGGCTTTCGCCATTTCTTCCCGGGGGAACACTGGGAGATCTGGCCAAAAAAGGAAACGCTGAGCGTACGCTTCTCCGCCTTTGTCCGTCCGGACTACTACAGCCGGAATTTCTCCTTCCCCCGGATGCTGGAAGAGGCGGAGGATGTGCGCCTCTGGGAGCGCCGGAACCGGATGCAGGCAGGCTTCACGCTTCGCGCCCATCATGTCTATGGAGCGATCATCAAGAGGAACGCCCGACACTTTCAGGAACACCCGGAAGATCTCGTTCCCGCGGACAAGGACATGAAGCTCGACCCCTCCAGCCCGACATTGCGGGAACTGGTGGTGAATGACTCGCTCCGGCTGCTCCGCCAGTATCCGGACTGGAACAGCCTCTCCATGGAGCCGAGCGACGGGGGCAACTGGCGCGGCGATTCACCGCTGGGCAGCCCGTCGAATCAGGCGGTAACGCTGGCAAACCACGTGGCATCGACGCTACGCGGGGTCCTGCCGGAGCGGAATGTGAAAGTCGGCATGCTGGCGTACCATGAGCACAGCCCGCCCCCGGAGATTGAGGTGGACCGCGATGTCGTTGTCCGGGTGGCAACGGCCTATATCAAGCAGGGCTACACCACCGAGGCGCTGCTCAAGGGCTGGCACGCGAAGGGAGCGGAGACGGGTATTTCCGAATTTCTCAGCATCTGGTCGTGGGACTACAGCCTCCCGGCGCGCACCCGCGCGAGCGATCCCGCATATCTCGCACGGGTGCTCCCCGAGTATTACGCGCTCGGCGCGCGCCACTGGAACGCGCAGGCGACGGGAAGTTGGGCTTCCGACGGACTGGGCTACTACCTCTGCACCCTGCTGCTATGGGATACCTCGCAGGCGGAGCGGCTGGATGAAATCTTCGCTGATTTCTACGACAAGGCCTTTGGCAAGGCCGCCGGAGAGATGCGGGCACTCTATGAGCAATGCCTTCTCAAGAATCCCCGGGGGCTCTTTTCATCCGATCTCATTGGCAGGATATACCGTCATCTGAAGCGGGCGCTGGAGCTGGCGGAAGCCCCGGAGGAGCAGCGTCGGATTCTCGATTACGTCGGCTACACCCGCTATCTGGAGCTGACTCTGCAAGGCCGCACCCATCGCGGCAAGGCGCAGCGGGAGGACCTCCGGGCGCTGCTCGCACTTGCCGACGAACTCCCGGATACCCGCATGGTCACCCTTGATCTCGTACGGAAGCGCCCGCCTTTCGGAACGCCCGCGGAGGCGAAGGCCGAAAGAGCGGCTCTCTCCCCGGACGGACCGGCAACACGCGAGACGCTGCTGGGCTGGATCGGGGAGGGCATCGCCGCGCATCCGACCATCGGCTTTGAGCCGGTCAGCTACGGCTCCAGCCTGATTCCCGGCCCTGATTCGCTGCGCGTTCTCGGGGGGCCGGAGGAGATTGAACTCATCGGAGACAACCGCCTTGCCCTTTATGCTTCGAAGACGGGGGAAACCTTCCGCTTCACCCTCGACGGCGCACGCCTTTATGGGAATCGCGGTCCGGTAAAAGTCCGACTGCTTGCCGATGCGCACCCGATTATCGGCGAGCCGGTCGCGGAAGCGGAGGTCGAGGCCGACAAATCCGCACACTCTGTCATACTGAAGTCCCCCTACCCCGGCGCGCACTGGCTGGAGATCTCCGACGGCGGGGGCGGGACGGGCGTATCCTGGCCGCGTGGTCAGCGGGTAGCGATCCCGATGTCGCCGGAGGAGAAGGTCCGGTTCCTCTCGGCCTATCGGAACTCGCTCGCCTTCTATGTCCCCAAAGGCTGCCGCGTGATCGGCGGCTACTCGGCGAAAGCAAAGGGCCAGCTGATCAATCCGGCGGGTGAGGCGGCTTATGATTTTGAAAAGGAAGCCGGGCCGGGATACTTCTCTGTCGACGTTCCCGAAGGACAGGATGGGAAGCTCTGGAGATTTCACGACGCCGACGGCGGGAAACTGCTGTTGACGGTACCGCCTTATCTTGTACGCAATGGATCGGAACTGCTGGTTCCCGACGATGCTCCCCCGCTATGAAATCCCCCCTCTTAGCTCCGCTCTTTTCGCGCTCACGCCAGCTTGGGCTCACGCTTCTCGAAGTGGTAATCTCGGCGGCGGTGCTGGCGCTGCTGATGTTCCTGCTGCTGCCGGTGCTCTCACAGGTGAATGAACGGGCAAAACAGGCTGCCTGCCTTCAGAATATCCGGCAGTTCGGCACGAGTTGCCTAGGGCTCTTCGCCGACGGCAAGCCGCTCCCCTACTGGGATGGACAGCCGGGGTCCAAAATGGGGCCGGACTCCACCTACCCCAGCTTCCCGGATTGGCTGGAGAAGGCCGGTTACTTTCCCGAAGGCTTCCGCCTTCGCTGCCCGCGCTCTACGGTAGAGGACCGGAAGCGCCAGTACGGGATGCACTATGGTGGCAATTCGGCCCTCTGTATTTACTATAATCACCGGCCGCTCGCCATTCCCTTCCCGCATCACCGCGTCGTACTCGCCGCCGAGGCGTATAGCGGAAACTTTAACATCCCGGGACATTTGAACCGGACGATCTGGGCCAATGACAACGGCTCCGCGAAAGAAGAATCCGAAGGCACCGCC
>JBEBWR010000035.1:0-19161 GCA_040392045.1 Chthoniobacter flavus
TCGGGACTCTAAATCTCGATTCAACCTTCCTCGAAGCCGCCGTTTCTCTCAATTCGTTAACGCGCCCTGATGCATTCCGACCGGGCAGGATTCGCGGCGGATGAGAGGGCAGGCTACATAGCGCCCGGGCATTCGCTGCTGCTTCGTCCGGATCATTTTAATGAGCATCTCCCCCGCGACCCGACCAATTTCGTTCATCGGCTGAGCCAGCACCGTCAGAGTGGGGAAAGTATGCTCCGCTAGCGCCATGCCCGTCCCGCCCACTACAGCCACCTCATCGGGTACCGCAAGCCCAAGCTGCTGACAGAGCTTTAGCGTGATGGAAGCCAGAAAATCGCCTCCACAGAAAATCACGCGTGGGCGGTCTTTGCCTGCAAGCCGCTGCGCGAGGCGCTCCATCTCCGCGTCGCTCATGGTCTCACTGGCGGCGACCTTCATGTTGTCAACTTCAGGCAGTCTCCGTCCGCCTTCCACCCATCCTTGCAGAAAGCCGAGGAAGCGATTGGAATTCGAACTGTGTTCAAGTGCGGTGCTGATAAAGAGGGCTTTTTGATAGCCCAACCGGAGGAATTCGACCGCCATTTTCCGGGACCCTTCGAAATTATCGGCAGCCACAAAATTATAAGTCTGCTGTCTGGAGACACTGTTCACCGTCACCCAGGGAATGCCCCGCCGGTCGAGCTCGTTCAGAACGTTCAGAATAGAGGGGAAAACGGGCGAAGCAAAGGCGAATACACCGCCCAGTCGCGGCCCCAATGTATCAATGCGCTCCCAGAAACGCTCACTCTTCCATTTCTCCCCGTCATAGGGGGGCACGGAGGAGGCATGAAACCCTTCCTCAAGCAGGCAACTGTCCAGGCTTCGAATGATCTGAAGATTCCAACTGTCATCGGCTGTCGCCAGAAGGCTGTGGGGTGTAAAGGACGTGAGGACCGCAATCTCCGTAGCCTCCTCCATCGCGCCCGCCGGAAGCTCCCGCACGAAAGAACCCCGACCCGGAATCCGCTCGATGATACCCGATTTCCGCAAATCCTCCAGAGCGCGGCGGGCCGTGATGCGGCTCACTCCATACTGCTCGCAGAGGAGTTGCTCCGTTGGCACCTGCGCCCCCAGCGGGAGCTTCCCCGATAGCATCTGGCTCTCCAGATCCTGTCGGATCTGCCGATACATCGGAGTCGGGTTGTCGCGATCAATCGTTTCGATGGATGAAGTGGTTGTCATGGGTGCTGGAAGCAGGATCAAGGAAATGTTATATTTTTCAAGTAAAATGTTATAAAACCACTGTCCCGAAAACTGGGTTGATTCGAAATTCTGGACTGAGGCACCAAAGATTAAGAGAAAATCCAGAAAACATTTGACCGAATGAAATGTTATCTGATACAGAACAAATCCATCCCTGAAATGTAATGCATTTAGGTATTTTTCGAGCCCCCTAAACCTATCGTCTATGAATACAAAGCATTCCTTGTTGTTCCGGCGTTTTCGGAAGTTCTGTCTTGTCGCGGGATTGTTTTCTCCGCTTCTTCCCCAGTTTTCCGCGCATGGCGCAAACGTAAACTGGAACGACACCACCACCGGCGACTGGGCGGACGGAGGCAACTGGGTCGGCGGTGCGGCCCCTCTGGCTGCTGATAGAGCCTACTTTACCGGTAACGGAACCTATACGGTCAGCCTTGCGGCGGACCGTAGTATTTCCTGGCTTGCCGTCACCGGCACGGGGAATCCTGAGTTCAATTTCGGCAGTTCAAAGCTGACAGCTGTTCTTGCGCTCATCGGGGGCGGTAGCGCCAGCCTGACAGGAGGCACCGTTGAGGCGATCTGGTATCAGGGGAACATGGTCAACGGCTCAACCTTCACGCTGGATGGCCCCACGGCAAAGGTCGTGGGGAAACCGGGCGGAAAAGTGGGTTATAGCGACGGCGCGGTGTCATCCAACTCGAATACACTTTTCATCAAAAACGGAGCGACTTTTGACAATTCATCAGGCACGGGCAACTTTCAGTTGGGGTGGGTGAGCAACACGAGCGCCAACGTGACCGCTAATGGCAACAAAGTGGAAGTCACCGGTGCGGGCAGTACGATGTCGGCAATCGAAATCATCGTCGGCTATATCACCGGGAACACCACGGACGTAGGACGCCAGGCCAACAATAACGCCCTGGTCATCAACAACGGCGGCTCCGTCACCACGTCCCTGCTCTATCTGGGGAGGATCGATGCGGGCAAAGAAACCTCCACGGGCAATACCGTTACGGTGGGGGGAACCGGCTCGGGCTCGACGCTGAACGTGCTCGATACTTACGCGAGCAGCAACTACTCCGTGCAGATCGGTTTTGGAGGAACTTCCAGAGGCGCCAACAATAACGTGCTGACCGTGAATACGGGAGGCACGGTGAATATGAACGGTGCCACCACCACCTATATCAACGGAGGAACCAATGCGCTCAAGATCAATGGCGGCACCTATAATGGAGGGGATGGAGCGATACGGGTGGAAGGGAAACTATCTCTTGGAGCCAATGGTTCGCTGACAACCAAGGAGATTTTTGTGTATGCTCTCGGGCGCTTCGGGAACAAGTCCGATGCCAATGCGAGCTTCTCCAGCGGTACTCTGAATTTGCGGACCATGAGCTACGGCCCTACAGTGGCCTTCAGCGTGGGGGACAACGTGGGGGTCGACGCCGCCACGTATAACATGGTCGGCGGGGGGATTCACAGCTTCGGCGCGGGCATGATCATTGAGAAATCCGATGGCCGCCTGACCGGTAACGGGACAATCCAAGGCCTCTCCGGCGCGAATACTACCCTGACGGTCAACGGGAGACTCGCTCCCGGAAATTCCGTGGGCACCATCAACCTGACCGGCGATCTGATTTCCGGAGCGGATGCCATCTTTGACTTCGAGATTGCAAGCGATAGCAGCTTTGACCAATTGCTGATCACGGGCAGCTCCGCCTTCAACGGCACCTTGAACGTCTCCTTCCTCGACAGCTTCGCTCCCGAGGTGGGCGACAGCTTCAAGCTGTTTGACTTCACCAGCACTTCCGGCTCCTTTGCCACGCTCAATCTGGCGGCGCTTGATGCGGGAAAAATCTGGGACACCTCCGACCTTTACACCAGCGGCACCCTTCGCATCGCCGCCATTCCCGAACCCTCCACGCTGGGGCTTCTAATGTTCAGCGGTCTCGCCTGTGCGGGTTGGTTGAGCCGTCGTCGGGGTTAAGTTAAACTGAAAGCAGAACGCCCTTTCCCTCCATGAAGATCCGTCGCCATCGCCCGCTGTTCGCGCTTCTGTTCGCCATCCTGTGTGTCAGCACAGGGCGGGCGGACACCATTGACCCCAATAAGCCCATTGGAGAAAGCCTGAAGCCGAGTCTCCTCTATTTCGATTTCGATGAGGAGAGCGAGGGAAGCATCGCCTCCAAGGGAGAGATGCCCCTCTCCGCTTCCATCGAGCCGGGAAAGGTGGATACCTATCCATCCTTTGTACCGGGGCGGAATGAGGCCTTTGGCAAAGCGATGGCGTTCAACTATGGCGTGCTTCCACCCTTTACGGAGCCTAATGACATGATGGCCGGAAACCATCTGGACATCCCCGACAAGCCAGAACTGCGGCTTGCCGGGGAGAGCTTCACGGTGGGAGCCTGGGTTCAGATGCCCGAGGATGCGGATCTCGATCTCTCGGGGGTACGTCACAAGATGCTGCTGGGCAAGGGAGGGTTTTCCAATGCCTACCCCGGATGGGGATTTCAGGTTTCCTACGAAAGCAACCATTGGTCGCTGACGCTGCTGCTGGTGGGGCCTAATGGGGATCGTATGCGCGCTGATGCCCCGATTCCGGAGGGCCTCTCTCCGGGGGTCTGGCATCATGTCGCCGCGAGTTTCGATGCGGTAAAGCAGGAGGTAACGCTATGGGTGGACGGCGTTCGCACCGTCTCCCGAAAGGTGGACGGAGATCTGGGCGAATCCACCTTCCCGCTGGTGATCGGCGAAAGAGGCCTAAGCACTTATTGTAATATTCCGATCACGATGGATGACGTATTCATCACCTCGGGAGTCCACGATTTCAAACCCGTTGAGCAATAGAGCTTTCCGATATGTCTACCCCTCAGAAAAAAGACCGCGCCTTTACCGTCACCGAGCTGTTGATCGTGATCGCCCTGATTGCGGTAGTCGCGGCATTCCTCGCGACAGGCATCGGCTCCTTGAGAGGAAAAGCGGACGCCACCAAGTGTGTCTCCAACCTGCGCCAGATCGCCGTGCTGCTAAATGGCTACGCAGCGGAGCACCGGGGCTACTACCCGCGGGAAGCCTATGCCCAGGGCTACAGGGGAGGCGGTACCGCTTGGGCTCCAGAGCATTTCATGTTGAACTATAACGGCTTCCGCAAAGGAGCGGACGGCAGAATCATCGAGGGAGCACCGCCCGAGGCAGGAAGCCTGTTCCGCTGCCCCAGCGAGAAGGCCCTCGTGGATAAGGATGGAAATCCATGGTTCCAGTCGCACTACGGGTTCAACCTCTATCTGGTTCACATTGTGGCGACAGACTATGCCGCAGGGTTTTTCGGCACCAATCCCTGCCGCCGCCCCGTCACCAGCATTCCCAATCCTTCCCAGGTCATTCTCGCAGGCGATTCCAGATCGCGATACAGCATCGATGCGGGCTATGGGAGCGGACGCACCCTTGCTTTCAGGCACGGGAGCCCTGAAACCTGCAACATCGTCTTTGTCGATGGCCACGTCGAATCCCTGCCCGCCTCCGCGCGAGACACCGTTGGCGGCCCCGCCGGACTGGGCTGGGCGCAGTTTATCGAATGGGGCGGAACGTACCCCGCCAAAGGTTCACCGCGCAATTAGCCTCTCCTGAACACTCTGTATTACCTTCCCGTTGAGCCTGCCCGCCCGACGATTCAACGCTGCTGCCTCCTGTGAAAATTCCTTATTCCAACGGCATCCTTGGTGCCGCCGTGCTTGCCCTGCTATCGGGTTGCCCCGCGCCCGCGCAACCGTCTAAATACGAGGTGGTTCCCCTCGAAACGATCTACGCCGATTCCTTCACCACCAATCCTTACGAGACCGACTGGAAGACGTGGCAGTCCGACCAGAATCTCAACAAGCTCTTTGCCCGGCATGACACCGCCGAAGGGGGTGGCGAACCGGGTTCCCTCCGGCTTCGCGACACCATGGGCGGCCTTTGGCAAAAGATCATTCCGATCGAAGAAGGCGGCCTCTATCGCCTCGTCGCCTCGGTCAGGACAGACGACCCCGGTCGTAGCGAGTTCGGCGTTGCCGTTCGTCCCTGTGACTCGCGTCAGAAATTCACCCATGCTTTCAATGAGTTCGTTGCCCAGGATCTGGAAGCAGCCAAATCGGGCGACTGGACCCGGCGCGAAGTCCTATGGGTAGTCCCCGCATCCGGCGCAATCAATGGGGAAAAGCTTGGCGGCTACGATCTTGAATTCACGACGCGTAATCTTCAGGGCTCCGCGTGGTGCGACGATCTGAAGGTCGAAAAAATCCGGATTGCGTCGCCTTGGTATTCCCATTTTGAAACCGACGCGCAGGGGTGGGAGCTTTACCTGCGAGAGGGCAATGAATCCGTGGGGAAAATCACCCGCGCTCCCGAAGGCTTTGGCGACAAGGGTTCGCTGGAGGTCACCGTCTCCGAAGGCGTGGCCGGTGTGGCCGCTTCGCGCACGCTCCCCCGCTCCGCCTTTGAGGGTTCGACGCGCTGGACCCTCACGGCCATCGGCAGCGCCGGAGGCAAGGGCGTTCCCTGTCTGGGCGTGCAGCAGCTCGACGCGGCGGGCAAGCCCCTGAGCGACATCACGGGCAAGCCCCTGGGGTCCGCCCTTCTGGGCAAGGCTCCGGAGGAAGGCCATTGGGGACTCCTCGCCCTCACCTTTGACCTGCATAAGGACACGGCGGAGGTTCGGCTTTTGCTGGTCAATTCCGGCCCGGACACCGCCCGGTTCGATAACGTCCTGCTGCGGCCCGCCTACGAGAGCGAAGCGCCGCCAGCCGTCAGCAGCTTTCCGCTGCGCGCGGGAGTCTATCCCGCCGACGCGATCGCGGCCATTACCGGGTCAGAGTCCGCGATCACCCTCAATGCCGGGCAGACCGGAGCCGTCTGCATCTTCCTCTCGGGCGAGAAACGCGAGAAAGCCACCACGGTGGTGGAAATAGAGGTTCCCGTCTGGTTGAAGCTGCTTACTGCGGAATATCCGATATGGGGAGACGTCACGCTGAAATGGGAAACGCTCCCCGGCAGCGACGATGCCCATACGCGCTACCGCTTCACCAATCCCTACCCATGGGAGGAGAACATGGTAGGCGACATGCCCGGCAGCTATTCCGGTCTGCTCCTTGTCTTTGACGTCGATACCCCGGCTGACACGGAGGGCGAGGTACGCCTCCAGACCCGGCTTGACGACGACGCGGGCGAGGAGCGCCGCCTCCCCGTCCGGGTGCGTCAGGCTCTCAAGCCGCTGGAGCGCACGGCGGAGTTCCACGTCGGGCTATGGTCCTTCCTCTGGCCGAACGTGTTTGATGACGCTGCCCGCGAAAAGCTGCTGACCACTTATGCTGCGGCAGGCTTCAACCTCGGCCACTACCGTCAGGACCGGCCCTTTGTCGCCGCCACCTTTGAGCAGCACGGGCTTGCCCCATACGCCAACATCATCCCCACGCCGGACGTGCGGGACGGCTACGCCGGAACCCCGCTTCTGACTCCTGCCAACGCCATGCAATCGATCGCTGGCAAGCCGGTGCCTGGCCACATGGCCATCGGGCTCGCGCTGGATGACCCCGCCTTCCGTCAGGCTTACAAAAAGCGTCTTGCCGATCTGCTCTCCGGCTTTCCGGAGCAGGGAGGTTACGCCTTTCTTGATCCCGAATACTGGGGCGAAGCCGGAACGCTGACCGCCTGCTTCCACCCCTCCACCATCGAAGCCTTCCGCAGATGGGCCAAGCTCCCCGCCGGCGAAGCGCTTACTCCGCGCCTGATCCTCGATAAACACGGCGAGCAGTGGGCCGACTTCCGCCTCTGGGCTTATGGAGAAGTGCTCCGCATCGCCAGGGAATGCCTGCGCGAGCTTCGGCCCGAGATTCAGGTCTATTGCTACGACTACGTGCTCAATCCCGGCGGCAAGCCTCCGAGCTTTATCCGCACCGCCCCCAACAGCACCCTGCACGCCGACCCCCATGTGGACGGCCATATCGTCAGCACCTACAACCGCGAAGGCGCGGCCTTCATCGACGCGCTGGAAAACACCGTTCCCTACCTCAAGCATCCCGTCTGGGCGATCCCCTTCGTCATGAAGGAAATGGGGCTGCTGCATAACAAGAACTACAACTACTGGCAGATCTCCGCCCGCGAATACCGCTTTGAAACCCTCGCCGCCGTAGCCTATGGCGCGAAGGGTTTCAGTGGATACCCCGGCCAACTGCTTGACGCCGACTACCTCCTCGCCTTGCACGCCGGACTCTCCGATGCCCACAAATACGAAGCGTTTTACTTCCACGGCAAGCGCGACGACGCGGCCGTCACCCTGACCGAACCCCCGGCATCCGTCCGACACACCGTGCACCGCTCCGGCGAACGCCGCCTGCTGACACTCTTCAACGGCTCCGACAGCCCGGTCACCGCGAAATGGCAATTCACTAGCGAAGAAAAAACTACGAAAATCGAAGGCCGCAGCTACGTGCAGATCGAACTATGAACCTCTACCTGATGACCGATCTGGAAGCCGTCGCCGGAGTGATCGATTCGCTGGCATGGTGCTACCCTACCGGGCGATACTTTGACCTGGCCAGAGAACTGCTGACGCTGGAGACCAACGCCGCCATTGAAGGATTCTTCGCCGCCGGAGCAAAACGGATCGTCGTCTGCGACGGTCACGGCTGGGGCGGGATCAATCCGAAGCTGCTGCACGGCGGCGTGGAACTCATCGCCGGTTCCTTCGGCTATGTCTCAAGCCCCTACGGGCTTGATGAAAGCTTTGATGCCGTCGCATGGGTAGGGCAGCACGCCATGGCCGGAGCGCCCTACGCCCACCTCGCGCATACGGGAAGCTTCGCCGTGCAGGAACTCGATTTCAACGGGAGTCCGATCGGCGAGCTGGGCCAGTTCGCCTACTGCGCGGCAGAGCTTGGCGTGCGGTCAATCTTCCTTTCCGGTGACAAAGCGGGGTGCGACGAAGCCGCCGCGCTGGTTCCGGGGATCGAAACCGTTGCCGTAAAGGAAGCGATCAGCGGATTTCGCGGGCTGGATCTCACGGGCGAGGAAGCCGAGAAGGCCTTTACCGCCGCCCGGCATCTCTCTCCGCAGACCGCCCGGGAGCGCATCCGCGAAAAAGCCGAATTGGCCCTTAGCCGCGCCCGCGAGGACAAGGCGATGGGGCGGCTGACCCTGCCACCCGGACCCTATACGTTGACCACCACCGTTCGCCCCTCGGCCGAGGACTCCACCCGCAAGGTCTACGTCCGCTCCCATCGCGAGAGCTTTATCGGCGCGATGAACTGCGAAATCCGCTGGGTGTAACCACGCCCGGACTTCCCGATTATTCTATGACCGCATCCATGCAACCCCATCCCCCCGTCCAGTCATCCCTTGCCCTTTTCGGGGGAGCCAAAAGCGTGACGCTCCCGCAGGGGGATCTGTTCACGTGGCCCATCGTGACTGAGGAAGACGAAGCCGCCGTGCTGGAAGTCCTTCGTCATCGCGCCATGAGCGGGACGGATATCACCATGCAATTCGAGAAGGAGTTCGCGGAGTGGATGGGCGTGAAATACGCGCTCGGTTATCATAACGGCACGGCGTCGCTACTGGGCGCAATGTATGGCGTTGGGATCGGCGTGGGCGACGAAATGATCTGCCCGGCTACCACGTTCTGGGCTTCCGCGCTTCAGATTTATTCTCTCGGCGCCACGGTAGTATTCGCTGATATCGACCCGCAGACGCTTTGCCTTGATCCCCGCGACATTGAACACCGGATCACACCGAGAACCAAAGCAATCATGGTCGTTCATTACCTCAGTCATCCCGCTGACATGGATGCCCTCATGGAAATCGCGAACCGCCACGGCCTGAAAGTCATCGAAGATGTCTCCCACGCGCAAGGAGGGTTCTATAAAGGCCGCAAACTCGGCTCTATCGGTCACGTAGCCGGCTACTCCCTCATGAGCGGCAAATCTTTTGCCATCGGCGAAGCCGGGATGCTGACCACCAATGATCGGGAAATTTACGATCGGGCCATCGCGTTCGGCCACGGCGAGCGCTTTTCGGATCAGATCCCCACGGACGCCCTCAAGCCCTTTGCCGGGATGCCGATGGGCGGCGTCAAACACCGGATGCACCAGATGAGCGCTGCCATGGGCAGGGTGCAGCTCCGCCATTACGACCGCCGCTGTGCGGAGATCCGCAAGGCCATTGATTATTTCTGGAGCCTGCTTGAGGAAGTGCCCGGGATTGCCCCGCACCGGGTCGATCCCTCCACCGGCTCGAACATGGCGGGCTGGTATGGATGCCACGGCTTCTTCCGGTCGGAGGAACTCGGCGGACTCTCAGTCACCCGATTCTGCGACGCCGTGCGCGCGGAAGGTGTTCTTGGAGTAGGCCCCGGCTGCAATAAAGCCCTGCACACGCATCCGGTCTTCAATCAGGCCGACGTTTATGGCCACGGTTGTCCCACGCGGATTGCCCATTCCGACCGCGACCTTCGCCAGCCGTACGGTTCGCTACCCGTGGCGGAGCGCATCGGCCACGAAGTGTTTCACGTTCCATGGTTCAAGCATTATCGGCCCGAAATCATTCGCGAATATGCAGAGGCTTTCCGCAAAGTAGCCGGGCACGCCGATGAACTGCTTGCCGATGATCCGGGCGATCCCGACGATCTCGGCGGATGGTCGTTTTTCAAAAGCGTGAAATAAAATACGAACGATTTCGCTATGAATCCTGATACAACCGGCGAATGGATCGAATTTCTCACCGATAGCATTTTTCAACCCGCCGTGCAGGGAGCGTTGACCGCGCCTTCGCAGACCCTAGGCACCGGCGATTTTACCCTTACGCTCAAAGCCCGCTGGACGGGAGATGAAGCCGGAAGCGGGGATCTGCTGACGCAGTTTGATGCCAAGGCACGACGCGGATTCACACTTGGGATATCGTCATTGGGGGCCGCTTGCGCCGCTCAGGCGCATCGTTTGAAGTTGAGCTTTGGCATCGACTCCGGCACCGACCCGAACTGGGTGGATCTCGGAAACCCGGGAGGGAAGACGATCTTTCCGTTCGCGCTTTGTGAGTTCAAGGGCGCGATGTATGTGGGGACGTTTGTCGCAGACGGGGAGGAGAGCAGGGGAGCAGTCTACCGTTATGATGAGGCTGAGGGATGGGTGGATTGCAAGTGTCCGTGCTTTGGGAATGCGGTAGCGGCGATGGTGGTCGCTGACGACGGCATCCTCTACGTGGCCGCTTCGTCGTACAATCCGAAGGGAACGCATCTCGACGTGGTAGCTAATAGGAAGCCGGATGGGCGCGTGCTGGCTTATGACGGAGCCCACTGGGCGGATTGCGGCAAGGTGTCCGATTGTGCGCTCACCGGCTGCATGGCAACGCTCAATGGAGCGATCTATGCGACGATGATCCATCAGTATACAAACGTGAAATCCCATCCCGAAAACGGGCTCTATCGGATGGTCCGTCCGGGAGAGTGGGAGTTTTGCGGGAACCCGGGAGAGCGCGTGATCCCCATCATTGCCCGCGGTGGAAAGCTGATCGCGGGCGGATTCGACAAGGGGGAGATTTATGCCTACGATCCCGAAACCCGGACATGGGAGAGCTGGGGAAAACCGCCGTTTGAGGAAACGACGCAAATTTATTCGTTCGTGGAATACAAGGGCGAGCTGCTTGCCGGAACATGGCGGGTGGCAAAAGTCTTTGCCGTCGAAGGGCCGCATCGTTTCCGCGATCTGGGGACCATGGGCAACGAGCTTGAGGTGATGCCGATGGCGCTTTTCAACGGGAAACTCTATGCGGGCACGCTTCCTTTGGCGCAGATTTATCGGTTTGAGGATGAGGAGGGCTGGCAGTTGGTGGATCGTCTCGATCATACTCATACGGAGTATCGGCGGGTTTACGCGATGGCGGTTTCCAATGGCTACCTCTATTGCGGTACCGTACCCTCCGGGCATGTTTTCCGGATGACGGCGGGGGAGATGGTCTCTACAGAAAGCGGATTCCCATCGGGCTGGCATCAGGTCACGGCGGTGCGGCGTTCGAACCGGCTTTCGCTCTATCTGGATGGCCGGAAAGTGGCCGGGCAGGCAGAGCCGCCCCGGTGGCTTGCCAATCGCGCTCTGGATCTGACGTCCGGCGCGCCTCTCTCCATCGGAGACGGCCCTGCCGGCCCGTGGAAAGGGGAAATCTCAAAGGTACGGATCTATCCGCGCGCTTTGGATGAAGGGGAAATCTTTAATCTGGCGTCCGGTCAGCAAAGAGATTGAAATCCTTCCGAAGCACTTTTTGATCCTGCAAAAGAGGATGACTGAATTTTCCCATATCGCTGGCTTTTCGCAGGTGGATATTACCCCTGATCGACCGCTGCTATTGAGCGGGTTTGCATCTCCTCCGGGCCGTCGCGGAGAAGGGTGTCTGCGACCTTTGATGGCGCAGGCCGCTTATTTTGAGGATGCAGAGGGCGAAGGAAGCCTGGTGTTTGCCGTAGATCTGATCGGGTTCGACGCAGCGTGGAGCATGAGGATTCGCAGGACGCTTTCAGAAAAGACGGGTGTCCCGGTCTCGCGGATCATCCTTAATGCCAGCCATACCCACTGCGGTCCCCAGACCCGTTGTGAGGAGGAGTTTGCGGCGGCACGGGACGTGGATGAAGCGTACCGGAGCCGGCTGGAGGAGAGTCTCATCGCCGTCGGCATGGAGGCTTACGAAAAGCGGGAAGCCTGTTCGGTGCTCTACGGAGAAGGGGTAAACCGGCAGGTCATCTACCGCCGCCTCTGGCAGGAAGGCGGATGGTTCAACCGGCCCAACCCGGAGGGGGAACCGGACCGCTCCCTCCCGCTGTTAAGCTGCCAATGGCGCGACGGGCGACGGCTGCTGATCGCCGTAATCGCCGGGCATCCCACGACCGCGTCACTGCCGCTTTACGACCCTCATTATCAGGGCGCGAGCCGGGAGAGAATCAAAGAAGAACTTGGCGCGGAGACGGAGCTGATGATTCTCTCGGGCCTTTCAGGCGACAGCAAGATGACCAACACCGCGCACGGCGGAAAGGGATGGCTGGGCGATCTGAAGGAAGATGTCCGCATCATCTCGCTCCGCGTCGTGGCGGATCTGCTTCAGGCCTTACCGGAATTAAAGCCGATGGGGCGATGGGCGTTTCGCGGAGCGACAGAAACGCTGGCATTGCCGCTTTGGCATCGGCCCTTTGGAGACCTCTCTCCCGAGGAAGCGGAGCAAAAGCTCTCCAATCCGGAAGAATGGAAAGCCTGGGAAGCAGCCCGCGCTCCCGAAACCCGGCCTTATGAAATCGGCCTTTTCTGCTGGGATGAGGAGTTGCGTTGGGTGGTAACCGGCGGAGAAGTATGCGGTGCGTACGGAAAGCTTTTCCGGGATTTATGGAAGGAAGGACAAACCGTGGTCCTCTCCTACAGCCAAAGCATGCCCTCCTATATTCCGACAAAGCGGATTACTGTCGAAGGAGGGTATGAGGGAGATCACTCTTTTGAGTACACCGCCTCGGGCGTTCCTCTTCTACGCTATCATCCCGACATTGAGCAATGCATCTGCGATGGAGTGGAGCGCCTGCGGGCCGCTTTGCAGCGAAGACGATAGAGATAACGAACAAGGCATGCCTTGCTTCGCTTCACCGTCCCGAATTTGCTGACAAAAGATAACGAGTGCTTCGCCCAAACTGCCCCCAGCCTCCATTTTGCGGCTTAGAGCAAAAATCGAACGCAAGTGGTTGATTCAGAGTCGCTTGCTTATTCAATCGCCACTCGATGAAATGGCTTCAATAACGGGATTAGAATCCAGGGAGGGGGCTCTTTTTGTGCCCAACTGGTCCTCGTTCCTCTTTGCAGGAAAAATCGCGCGACTTCTTGAGCCTCGTTGGCGATTTCGCTGACGGCCTCAAATTTGGGTAAAGGAGTCGGGATTTCTCGAGAGATGGTTTTCTTCTCTCCGGTGAATTTTTCTGTCGTTTTTTTCCCGAAAGTTAAAGACTGTTTTCCGATAACGGTCTATGCCCCTCCCACATCAACCGATTGCCATCACTCGGATCGCAGCCATTGATCCGGTGAAGTCGCGGAAATTTTTCGGGCGTGCTCTCCGTGTCGGTTGGATGAAGCCGCTGCTTCAAGGACGGTTGGGCAGGGTTTCTCTTTTCGCGGTGCTCTGTGCCATGACCTCCGGCGCCTTTCGCGCCGAGGCGGGCGAGATCACCATCGAGTATGCCGACAACGAGACGAAATTCGCGGGACTTCTTACCACCACCGCCGACCCGCTGAATCTCTTCATCACCTCCGGTACGGCGCTCCAGAGGGGCGATATTGGCGGAGACGGGAGCATCTCCAAAAGCGGGAGCGGCACGCTCATCCTCGGCGGGTTGGGTTCCTACACCGGCGGGACCGTGATCAACGAAGGAACGTTGGGAGTGGGTTTTGATGATGCGCTTTCCGGCAGCCTGCTGACGATCAATGGCGGCGGCATCCGCGCGGTCTACTTTCCTCGCGTCGTCTCCGCTCCGGTAGCGCTGAACGGCAGTTTCGAGCTGGGGCGGCTGCTCACCTTTACCGGCCCGGTAACGCTCGGCCACGACATCACCATCACCTCCACCAATCCGGATAGCGCCGTTTCTGCAAAATCGACCTTCGCCGGAGTCATCAGCGGAAACCATTCGCTGACATTTGACGAAGGGGTCAACCCCACCGGCACGATCGTCCTCGCCGCCGACAATACCTATACCGGCGTGACGACCCTCCGCTCCGGTACCCTGCAACTTGGCGCGGGGGGAACCTCCGGCAGCGTGGCCGGAAACATCGTCACGAATGGTCGCCTCGTTTTTGATCGAAGCGATCAATCGACCTACGGCGGCAGCATCAGCGGCAGCGGCAGCGTCACCAAGCAGGGGGCGGGCACCCTGATCCTCACGGGAGCCAACACTTACACCGGCGGCACCTTTCTGGAACAAGGCGCGCTTGGCATCGGCTCCGGTCAGGCCGTTCTCTCCACCGGCACGTTGACCATCCGGGACGGCACGCTTCTCGCCGTGGGAGAAGCGCGAACGTTGGCCAATGAGATCACGCTCAACGGCAGCCTCACGCTCGGTCGGGGAATGACCCTTTCCGGCGGAATCACCCTCGACGGACACGTCGCCCTTCATGCCGGGAGTCCCGAAGGAGCCCCCGGCTCGGCTGCCATTCTGGAAGGGACGATCGGCGGAGCCCACGGCATGACATTGACAGATGGAGGGCATCCGGGTGGCCAATTCACTTTCAAAGGAGCCAACACCCATACCGGCGTCACCACGCTCCAAAGCGGCACGCTGACGCTCGCCAACTCCGAGGCGCTGGGGCAGAGCACGCTGCGCATGGAGGGGGGCTCGGTCGTGTTTTCCGGTATTACCAGTGCGCGGCTGGGCGGGCTGGCAGGTGACCGCGCGGTTGTACTGGAAAATACCGCGACGCAAGCCGTCACGCTGACCGTAGACGCCAGCGGAGAGAACAGCCCCTATGCGGGCAGCCTTTCCGGCGCGGGCTCGCTGGTCAAGACCGGCGCGGGCAGCCTGATTTTAAGTGGACAAAATACCTACACCGGCGGCACCGTATTGAAAGCGGGCACTCTGGAGATTGGAAATGACATGGCGCTCTCTACCGGCCTTTTAACGCTGGAGGGCGGCAGCCTCCGCGCAGCCGGGGGAGAGCGCACTGTAGGGAACGCCGTGCGGGTGACAGGGGATTTCACCCTCGGGCGGATGATGAATCTGGCCGGGGCAATTTCTCTGGAGGCGGATGTGACGATCACCTCAGCCAATCCCGACCCGGGAGAGCCCTCCCTCTCGCGGCTCGATGGGGTGATCAGCGGAGCGCACCACCTCACTTTCGACGCGGAGGATCACGCGGAGGTCATCGCCCTTACCGCCTCCAATCAATACAGCGGCGGCACAACGCTTCGGGGTGGCCTCGTCCGGTTTTCCACTGCGGCCAATTTCGGCTCGGGAGCCATCGGGTTGAACGGCGGCGGGCTCCAGTGGGCCGAAGGCACCAGCTTCGACATCTCCAGCCGGCTCGATCCCCTTGGCCCGCAAGGCGGTCGCTTCGATACCAACGGCAACGACGTGGAACTGGCCACCGGCCTTTCCGGCGAGGGTGGGCTTGTCAAAGAAGGCGAGGGCACGCTCCGGCTTTCCGGCTCCAACGGATGGGCGGGAGACACCACCATCCGTCAGGGGATGCTGTACTTTGCCTCCACCTCCGCGCTGCCGGATTTCTCCCGGCTTTCCGTCGTCTCCACCGCCACCGCCGCGTTTGCCCTCTATGGCACCGACGGCTTTACCGAGGCGGATATCGTGGACCTCACCGGCGGCGAGGCATTTCAAGGCGGAGCCGTGCTGGGGCTGGATGTCGGCACCGGCACCTTCACCTTTGCTTCCGGCCTGACCGATACCCATGAGGGAGACGACCCTTTGGCCCTGCGTGTGCTCGGGTCGGGCATCCTTTTACTGACCGGGGAAAATCGCTACAGCGGCGGCACCACCGTGGAGGAGGGGACGCTGCAAATCGGCCAGGGCGGAAGTGGCGCGCGTCTGACGGGCGACGTCGCCAATGACGGCACGCTCGACTTCAACCACGCGGATGACTGGGATTTCGGCGGCGTCATCAGTGGCACAGGAATGCTAGTGAAGCGCGGAAGCGGCGTACTCACGCTTCTGGCGGAAAGCACCTACTCGGGAGACTCACTCCTTGAAGCAGGCACGCTGGGCCTCGGCGCGGAAAACACTCTAGGCACGGGCGTCCTGACGATCCGCGGTGGCGCTCTGAGCGCGATCGGGGGAGGCCACGCCATTTCCAACGCCATTCTTGCGGAGGGAGACTTCATCCTCGGGCGATCCACCGCGCTCAAAGGAGATCTCACACTGACCCGCGACATCACCATCACCTCCGCCAACTCTGACGTCTTGGAGCCATATTCCGAGTCTTCGCTGGAGGGCCTGATCAGCGGCGATTTCCGACTGACATTTGATGAAGGAGAAAACCCGACCGGCGTCATTCGGCTTGGCTACGGAGAAAACACGTACACCGGCGGCACCCTCATCCGGGCGGGGTTGGTCAGCTTCGCCTCCCCCCAAAGCTTCGGCACCGGGCGGATCACTCTGGACGGCGGCGGCCTCCGCTGGATCGCCAGCAGGGACGGCGATGATCTCTCCTCCCGAATTGATTTGGCCGCAGGCGGCGGCACACTGGATGTGCAGATTCCCACCGTGCAATTAGGCCATTCCCTTTCCGGCACCGGGGATTTGACGAAAACCGGCCCCGGCGCCCTCTTTTTTTGGGGTGACCAGTATTACTCCGGCTCCACCTTTGTGAAAACCGGGCAGCTTGCCGTCGTGAACGGAGATCTGGCCACGCCCCTGATCCACCTTGAAGGATGGAGCGCGGTGCTTTCTCTGGAGCGCAGCACCTATGCCGGAGCAATCACCGGGCAAGGCAGACTTCTTGTGGAGAACGAGGCAGTGCTCACCGGTAACGCCAACCACACCGGCGGCACCGTATTAAGCTGGGGTACCCTGCAAATCGGCGACGGAGGCACGCGTGGCTCCATCGCCGGGGTCATTGACAACGAGGGCCAGCTTCTCTTTAACCGGCGCGATACTTGGACTTTTGACGGTTTCATCAAAGGGAGCGGCGGCGTCTCGCTGGAAGGCCCGGGCACCGTCATCTTTTCCGATGACCAGCAATATACCGGTGAAACGCAAATCACCCGCGGTACCTTGATCGTCAATGGTTCCATTGACTACCGATCGGAAACCACCGTGGCCACCTCCGGCACGCTGGGCGGAAGCGGCTCGGTAGGTAGCCTCCGAGTGGCCGAGGGCGGCACGCTGGCACCGGGAGACGGCATCGGCACGCTTAGCGCCGATGCCACCACATGGGAAAGCGGAGGAGCCTACGTGTGGGAAATCAGCAGCCTCACCGGCACCGCCGGGGAACAATGGGATCTTTTATCCGTGGAGGGAAGCCTCTCGCTGGATGGACTCAGCAAGGAGAACCCTTTCACGCTATCCATTCTCTCCCTTATCCCGAATGGCGAAGAGCCGTTCGATTTCGACGCTGCGGCGACTTATGCGTGGACGATTGTTTCCACCACTGACGGCATCACCGGCTTTGCCGCGGACCGGGTCGTAGTTGAGGTCTCCGCGCTTCCCGGCCTATCGCCCAACGCCTTTACCTTTCAAAGCGATGGTTACCAATTGACGCTGGTCTACACCATCCCGGAACCCGCCTCCGGCAATCTCCTCCTCCTCGGTACGGGTCTGGGAGCCGTAGCGCTAGCCTGGCGTCGGCCGTTTCGGAAAACGAAACGCACTTGAACTCATTGAGTCTCAGAGAGTTACCTATCTGGTCACCACTCGATGGAGTGGCTACCATAACGGGATTCGAACCCGATAATTGCGTTTCGTGAGTTTTCGTGATCTGGGTCGTACATCGCGCGATTACTCATGAATTCTTGCGTTCGACTTGATTTCTCTACGGAAGTTATTGCGCAGCTAGATGTAAATCAGGTGTCCGAAAATGTCCGAATCCTGAAGGTCTGATTACGTACTCACAAAACGGGTCAAAGGGGGCGCGTCTGGCGGGTAACTCAGAGGGGCCTACCCATCCTGCTCCCGACGGTCGAGACAGCAGTGTCTTGGCGCTTACCAGTCCATGCATGGACGACCCGACATGGTATGACGGGTGGGGTGTCTCCCGCGCGTGCGTACACCTGTCATAGATTTGGTGCGTGAGGTCTCGCGCGTGCGCGCGTCGAGGGTGTCGTAAATATCGTTTTTTACTGCAAGGGTGAACGTCGAAACGCAAACAACGAAGGGCGCAAGGGGGCTCTTGTATTCACGGTTTTCACCGCCAAAGTTCGGCTAGATTTGTACGCTCTTTCCGTTCCCCACGCGGCGGAAGCCCTTCCTCACGACGGCAGCCAGAACTTCTGCGTTTGGCAGGTATTCCTCTTCCCAGCGTTTGCAGCGGCATTCGTTCTGAAATTGCGGGGGAGGATCACACCGGTAAAGACTCAGAAAGAGGAAATCAAAGGCGATATGTTTTTTGTCGTACTTTGTCAGATACTCGCCGCCCCATTTCCTCAGATGCCGCTGCAAAATGAAGAAAGCAGCGAAATTATCGTTGAGAGCAGGATGGAGCATCAGGCTTTCGATAATGGGCGTGGTCAAATGCGAAAGATTCCATTCCGCAGGTTTCCCATGCTTTACGGCATCCTCGTACTTATAGCCGTCGAATCGTAGTGCACACGCATCAAGCATTTCATCCACATTCTCGTCCTCCACTATTTTACGCCGTTTAGCCGCTTGGGCCGGAGGCTCCAGCAACCCTGCCACCGCGTCATTCCCTTTACGGGCCGCCACGTCAACAGGCAGCTCCCCAGCAGCGGTTTTAAGGCTCAGGTCAGCACCAAGAGCCAGCAACTCCTGAATAATCGCTGTAGGGGCGTTTCCGTGCGCTGCCTGATGAATGGGAGCAAATCCTGAACTCCCTCCGGGGCGCGTTTCGTTTACGAGCGTAGGGTTGCCCTTGAGATACGCAAGAAGCTCCTTCCACTGATAGGCTCTCCCTGCGCCAGCAATCTTATGCAAAAGCTTCTCCCTTTGTTGACGTTCATTCTCTCCAGAGTCGCCGTAGGATGTCATATTAATCCTCCCATCTTGATTCAACTGAATCCTTCCATCCAAGGAGAAAGCGGAAGGTCAGAAGAGTGCTGGGGCGCTCCTCCTCCAGCGCCGCTCCTCCTTTGTGGCCTCTACCAAACGCTATAGCGCCGTATATTCTGCGTTCAGCCGCTCAATCTCTTCCCTGAGACGGTTGATTTCCTTCTCGCGACGCTTATTTTCCGTCGACCACGGTGGTGATCCTTCCCCCG
>JBEBWR010000036.1:0-18905 GCA_040392045.1 Chthoniobacter flavus
ACGATCAGCACGTCGGCTTCGTCCGCGTCGGCGGTGATCTCCATGCCGTGCTTGCGCACGCCGCCGAGCATGATTTCGGCGTCGACGAGGTTCTTGGCGCAGCCGAGGCTGATGACGCCAACTTTAACAGGTTTTTGAGAAGTCATTGGGTAAGGCTAAAGGGACGGCTCCGAGGGGAACGGGGCGTTCAGTACCTCCGCATCGCCTTCGTCAGGCACAGGGGAGGGAGTGGAAGGAGCGGAGGGAAGGAATTGCTGCAACCGGGGCGAGGGCTGGTAAAGCGGCTCGGGCGCGGGCGGCTGCGGAGGGTGCATGGTGCCGTCTTCAGACAGCGGTGGCAGTTCCTCCTGATCCGACTGCGGAGCGGGTTCCGGCGTAGGCGTGGGGACGATCTGCTCCGGCTCAACGGAAGGGGGGACGACGAGACGCTCCTCGGTCGGCGCTTTGTCATCACCGGTCAGTTCGTCCCAGCCGGGGAGCCGGAGAATATCAAGGATGAAGAGGGCGGTAATCGCGCCGATAATGCAGGCGGCGCTAAAGACGATGATCACCAGCAGCCAGCGGGAACGCCGGATCGGCTTCGGACGGCGATTGCCCCTGTAGCCGACGGGGGTTACGCCGTCGTAGATATGGTCAAAACTGGTGGTGAGCACCGTCTTGCCGGGGTCGATCATGGAGCCGCGCTGAAGGTCGACGCCGAGAAACTTCGCGTAGAGGACCTGAAAATTCCGTGCATAGCCGAGGCTGGGAAAGCGGTGATAATCCTCGTTCTCAAGATCGGCAATCCAGTCCGCGCGGATGCGCGTGACCTTGGCGGCCTCTTCAGGGGTGAGTCCCCTTTTGAGGCGGGCATCGCGGAGTGCTTTCCCAATGGCGTGTTCCATAGAAGCGGTGTGGCGGGTAAATCAGATCAAGTCGTCAAGGTCTACAAGGATTTCGCGGGGTTTGGCCCCTTCTCCCGCAGCGATATAGCCGCGCTGCTCAAGAATATCAACCACGCGTGCGGCCCGGGTATACCCGAGGCGCAGGCGGCGCTGGAAGAGGGAGGTGCTGGCGCGCTTCTCCTGCCGCATGATCTCGATGCACTTCTGCACCAGCTCTTCGTCCTCTTCAGAGACTTCTTCGACCTCTCCTCCGCTGCCGGAGATGCGGTCGTGAATCTCGCTGTCGAAGTCGGGGGTGCCCTGCTTTGCGGCAAACTCGACGATGCGCCGGATCTCTTCATCGGTGACAAAGACGCCCTGTGCGCGGGTCATCTTCGATGTGCCGGGCGGGACGTACATCATGTCGCCCTGCCCAAGGAGACGCTCGGCACCTTTCTCATCCAGAATGATGCGCGAGTCGAGGCCGCTGGCAACCTGAAAGGCGATGCGGGTGGGGATATTCGCCTTGATCACGCCGGTGATCACGTCCGCGCGTGGCGTCTGCGTGGCAACGATCATATGAATTCCCGCCGCGCGCGCCATCTGGGTGATCCGGGCAATCGCGCTCTCGACATCTGCCGGAGCGGTCTGCATCAGGTCGGCCAACTCGTCGATGATCACCACGATGTAGGGCATATCGCCCTCGGGGATCTCCACTTCGTCATCACGACGTACACGGATCGGCGGACGGGGGGCCTCTTCTTCTTCCTCTTCCTGCTCCGGCTCGGATTCCGGCTCTGACTCCGCCGCGGGGTCTTCCGTCGGCTCCTGATCGTCGCCTGCCTCGGGGTCCACCGGCTCAGACGCTTCGTCCCGATCTTCCCAAGGGGCGCGTTCGCCGTCGCTCTCCGGAGCCTCGTCGGGATCAGCGGGGCCATTGAGGCGGTCAAGAATGCTCGGCTGCAACGCGCGGGAGGCGCTGCTACGGCTTGTTGCCACACCGACTTCCTCCAGCTCGGTTTCAGCCGCCTCGGCAGCTTCCGCAGCGGCGTCGGCCTCGGCGTCCAGCTCGGCCTGACGCTTTGGCTTGGGCCGTGCGTTGAAGCTGGTGATATTGCGGACGCCCGCTTTGGCGAAGATCTTGTATCGCCGTTCCATCTCGTCGATGACCCAGCGCAGGGCGAGGAGCACCTTCTTTGGATCGGTGACCACGGGGATCACAAGGTGCGGCAGGTTGTTGTAAACCTGCATCTCGACCACCTTCGGGTCGATCATGATAAAGCGCAGTTCGTCCGGCGTGAACCGGTAGAGGATGGAGGCGATGATCGAGTTGATGCAGACGCTCTTGCCCGACCCTGTGGTACCGGCGACAAGGAGGTGCGGCATGGCGGCGAGGTCGCCGAGGATGGTCTTGCCGTAGACGTCCTTACCGAGGATGAGCGGGATCTTCGCCTTTGTCCCTTCCCAATCCTCGGACTCCAGTAGTTCGCGCAGGGTGACTTTCTGCTTCTTCGAATTCGCGATCTCAATGCCGACGGTATCTTTCCCGGGAATGGGCGCGAGAATGTTGATCCGCTCGGCGCAGGTGGCCCGGGCGATGTCGCGCTCCAGGCTCACGATCTTGTCCACGCGCACGCCCTTGGCGGGATAGACTTCGTATCGGGTGATAGTCGGCCCGCGCGTGATGTCTCCGGGGGCAACCTCGATATTAAACTGCTTGAGCGTATCGACGATGGTTTCCTGAAGCCCGAGCATCTCAGCGGGGTCGGAGGCGGCGCGCTCGGAGGCGTCCATCTCATCAAGCAGGCTGATGTCGGGCAGATCGTAGCCGTCGGGGAGTACGGGCGTGGTAAGGGTAGGCGCTTCGCTCTTCTGCGGAGGACGGGGAGGGGCGCGACGCGGCGCAGGCGCCGTCGTGTCGATGACGCGTGGTGGCGGACGGTCTTCGTCAAAGGCGGGAGCCTCGTCGATTTCGTCCTCCGGCTCTTCCCCGGAAGGCTCCTCGTCTTTCTTCGCTTTCGCCGCTTTCCCGTTCTTCCGGTCGCGGCGGGCAATCTGGCGCTCCAGTCGGCGCTGCTCGGCTTCGAGACGCTTGCGCTGAAGCTCCAGCTTCTCCTCCTCGTCGGCGCGGTTCATCCGCCATTGCCGGTAAGCGTTGATCGTCGCGGGGATCAGGCCGAGGACTTTGCGGAGGACGAGCACAGGGTGAATCCCCGTAATCCGGATGACGGAAATGAGATAGATGATCCCAAGGAGAACGATGGAGCCGACAACGCCAAAGAGCGGCTCGATCAGGCGGGTTCCCAGCAGGTCGCCCAGTTCGCCGCCCGGCCCCGCGGTGTTCATCACGCGGGTCCAGCCCTGAAGGGAGAGATGCTGTACGGCCAGCAGGCACGAGCCGGAGAGGATGAAGATCGTCATCCAATGCAGCCGCCGTACCATGCGGAAGGCCGGATTGATCAGCTTCGCGGCTCCGCAGCCAAAGAGCAGAACGGAGATCAGATACGATCCCGCGCCGAAGAGAAAATAGAAGGTACACGCAACGATCGCTCCGACCTTGCCGGTGAAGTTATGGACCGGTCCGCCATCGCCCGTCGCGTACGCCAGCCGGAACCATGAGGGCACATCGCGAGCGTCATAGGAGACCAACGCCAGAAAGAGCAACGTGCCCAATCCAAGGAGGATCAGGCCCATCATCTCATGGAAGAGGCGGCTTTCGGAATCGCGAGACATTCGGCCCAGTGTAGCCCTTGACGGGCAGCTTTCAAGATTGCAGTCGGGCCGATCTTGCTTTAGCGGGGATCGGCGGGTACTCTCCCGCGAAATGAACCTTTCCGAGCCGATCATTTTCGAACCGCTATTCATGGAACGCGTGTGGGGCGGCCGCCGCATGGAAACGCTTTACGACAAGCGACTTCCGGTAGGCGTGCGGGTCGGCGAGGCGTGGGAACTCGTAGACCGCGAGGAGGCGCAGAGTGTGGTACACGAAGGGCCGCTCCGTGGGAAAACGCTGCATGAACTGTGGCGGGATCATCGCGAAACGGTCTTTGGCGCCCGGTATCAGGGGAGGGAAGGGCGCTTTCCGCTCCTCTTTAAGCTGCTGGACGCCGAGGAGCGTCTCTCCGTACAGGTGCATCCGCCAGCCTCGGTCGCCGGAGAGCTTAAAGGCGAGCCGAAGACGGAGATGTGGTACGTTGCCCAGGCGCGTCCCGAGGCGGATCTTTATGTCGGCCTTCAGGAAGGGACAACGCGCGACGGCTTTGCCCGGGCGCTACAGGAGGGGAAGGTCGATCGCCATCTCCACCGGGTTCGCACTCGCACGGGCGACGCGATGATGATCCCCAGCGGACGGGTCCACGCCATCGGCGCGGGGAACCTGATCGTGGAAGTGCAGCAGAATAGCGACACAACCTACCGCGTCTTTGACTGGAACCGCCTCGGGCTTGACGGGAAGCCGCGCGCGCTGCACGTGGCGCAGTCGATGCGCTCCATTGATTTCAACGACTTTGAACCCGCACTGCAACCGCGCGGACAGGAACCGCTCGTCGCCTGCGAGCATTTCGAAGTCAGCGAATGGAAGCTGGAGAGCCCATGCGAAGGCGCGGCTCCGGGGGATTTCGCAGTATTCGCCGTGCTCTCCGGGCGAGTGGAATGCGCAGGGAAAGAATACCCGGCGGGCCAGTTCTTCCTCCTGCCGGCGACATTGGCTGACCGGACTCTGACACCCCGCGAGCCGGAGACGGTGCTGCTGCGGACAGTTCTGCCTTAGCCGTGGCCGGATGAGATCCGGCGGAGGTGAAAATAGGTGAAGCGCTGCCCAGACTCCCACGGAGTCAGGTGGGTTTCGCTGAAGGTTTCGACCAGCTCAAATCCACGTCCGAATACCGCCATCATTTCTTCCGGACCATAGCGGCAGACAGGGAGTCCGCTGCACTTCCCAGGACCGTAGGGAGCGAACGTGGCGATGATAAGATGCCCTCCGGCGACAAGGCTTCGCTCCACCGCCGCGACGTATCCCGCCCGCTCTTCCGGAGCGATGAGAAAATGAAAGACGGCACGGTCGTGCCAGAGATCATACCGGCGGGAGGGCGAGAATGCCCTGACATCGCATTCCAGCCACTCGATCCGCTTCGCCGCCGCCCCCGCACGCCCTTTTCCCCGCTCCAGCGCCGCTTCGGAAATGTCGAGAACCGTTACATGATGCCTCTCCGGCTCCGCAAGCTTCGCTGCGAGAAGCGACTCCCCGCCGCCCACATCCACGATGTTCGTCTCTTCACGAAGAGAAAGCGATTCAATGATCTGTAGCGAAAGGGAAGGAAAAGGCTGATGCCAGCTAAGATCCTCCGTGCCTTTGGTGCGGTAGACTGCGTTCCAATGTTCTTTATGATCAGTCATGGCTTCCCTTTCATGATCCACTTCGGCTGGAAGTATCGCAATTCCAAACCGCTCCTCGAAATAATTGATAACATGACAAAAACATGATAAAAACAGGTTGACTAAAATCAGAAGCTGCGGCATCTTCGCTTTCAAGAAGTATGAAAGTCGCTGTCATCGGTTTGGGAAACATGGGGAAGAAAATCGTCCCCGCCTTGAGAATCTCCCCGCACGTCTCGGCCATCGCTGGCTTTGACCCCAGCCCGGATGCGGCGGAGCGGGCGCGTCAGTGCGGCGTGGAGATCGCGCCGACCTACGAAGCGATTCTCAACGACGCAGCCGTGACCACCGTCTTCATCGCCGCGCCGAATCACCTGCACTGCGAGTTGACCATCGCCGCGCTGGAGGCGGGGAAGGCGGTCATGTGCGAAAAGCCGATGGCGACCAGCCTTGAAGACGCCCGGCGCATGGTGGAGACGGCGGAGCGGCTCGGCGGATTCCTGCAAATCGGCTTTGAGCTTCGCTACTCCCAGCTCTACCGCTGGGTGAAAGAGCGCATCGACGCAGGGCTGATCGGCGAGGTGGTCAACGCTCAATGCACCTATGTCTGCTCGGAGTTTCATGGCAAGGGATCGTGGCGCAACCACCCCTCCAGCGGGGGCGGGATGTTCGGAGAGAAGCTCTGCCATTATGTCGATCTGCCGCGCTGGTGGATCGGGTCGCCGGTGGTGGAGGTACGGTCGCTATCCGCGCCGAACGTGGTGCCATATTATGGCGTTCGCGATAACTTTCACACTACGCTACGCTTCGCCAGCGGTGCGGTGAGTCATCTTACCTTTATGATGCCCGTAGCAGTATCGCTGCGGCACGATCCGCTCCAGAACCATATTACGGCGCATAGCGACGACGGCCACGAACTGCGCTACCTCCTCTACGGCCCCAAGGGAGCGATTGAGACCGATGTCTTCCGCCGCCGGTTCCGCCGCTGGGAATTCAGCGACGCCCCGGAGGGTTTGCAAAGCCGGATCGTCGAGGATCTCACTTGGCCGGAGGGCGAGGAAGAGGACAACCGCTTCGTCCACAACACCACCGATCAGGCGCTCGACATCCTCCACCGCGTCGCCAACGGCCTCCCGGCTTATACCGATCCCCGCGATTCGCTGGAGACGATGCAGGTTGTCTTCGCCGCGGAAGCCGGCAACAACGCACCGGTATCGATGCAGGATACCAGACAGGTTCCGACGCTCTCTCCCTCCACTGATCCTCTTTTTCCGGTAACTTTATGAAAGCAAATCCCCCTCTCCGATTCACTGCGAGCCTGTCTCTTGCCGTATTCTTTCTGTCGTCATCCCTCCATGCGCAAACACAATGGATTGGAGGGAGCGGGAACTGGAAGGACGCGGCTAACTGGACCAACGGCGTTCCCACCAGCGCCGTCGATGCCTCTTTTCCCGGAGACTCTTCGGGAACCGTTCTTTTCGATCAGAATCAAACCTACAGAAACCTCGTTTTTTCCGAAGCCGACGCGGACTACATTTTCAAGTCAAATAACGTTACGGCTCCCCGGCTGGACAATACCGCCGGAAACTTCCATCTCGGTCAGGACTCTTCCGGCAGTTCCCTGACTCTGGAGGGCATTCACCTTAGGGCGAGAGGCTTTTCATCGGTCGGGCGACAGGCAACCGCCGGAAGCGCCTTCGTTGCCAGCAATAATACGCTCACCATTCGCGATTCAGGCACCATATTTGAAGTCATCAGCACCGCTCAACTTGCGATCGGTCGCAGTGTAGCTGGCGGAGTGTCCGCAGATAACAATGCAATCTATGTGGAGAATGGTGGTAGCCTGAAAGCGGGCTCGATTGCGCTTGGCACCGATGGCAAGGGCAACGCGGTCATCGTGAAAGGAACAGGTACCACGATGGAGATCACCGGAGCCACCGGATTCAACTTTGATATCGGATCCGGAACTAATGCAGACTCCACCAATCTCCTGAGCCTCTCCGATGGGGCGACAGGAAGCATCACCCAGCAGCTCCGGATCTACCGGGGCGAAGCTCATGTGGGCGCGGGTTCGACTTTAGCCGTAACGAACGGCATCTCAATCGGATTGGGGGGGAAACTCTCAGGCAGCGGTATCATTACCGGAAATGTCCAAAGCTTCCTACAGGGTTCGGGCAGCGGTGCCGCTGCGGAGATCGGCGATGAAGGCTCCGATTTTGGGATTCTCTCTATTAACGGAAACTGGAACAACTCCGGCATCACGCTGAAAATTGATTTGGGAGATCTGACGGATGCTCCGGAGGCGGGAGTCGGATTTGACCTTCTTAGCGTTGATGGGACGTTCACCTTCGGAGGAACCGTTGAAATCGATCTGGCTCAGATTCAGTTTGGCGATTTGTCGATCCCCATTCAGATTATCGAATGGGACAGCTTCGCCGGACAAGAGACGGACCTGACACTTTCGTTTGTCAATGGAGCGGCGCTGAGTTATTCATTTACCGATAACGGGTTATTCCTTCACTCCATCCCCGAGCCTTCTTCGGTCCTGCTTGTTCTGGGAGCAGGTATCGGTCTGCTCGCCGTCCGTAGTTGGAAGCGCGCCTGATCGCTGACCTTCGCCTGCTCCCATGAACTTTCATCGTTGTAAAGATCAGGGGTTTTCGCTGGTGGAAGTGCTCATTTCCATGGCGATTATCGCCGCCGTCGTGATTCTCGCATTTTCCGCCGTTAAAGCGGCGCGAGTCAAAATGGCGGAAACCAAAAGCACCGGCAATCTTCGCCAGATGGCTCCGGCTCTACTCGCTTATACTACAGATCATGGAGGCCGGCTGCCGGAAGGAGCGTTTGGCCCATCGGTACACGGAAAACAGGTCAAATTCTGGTTCTTCGCCCTTGACGCCTATATTTCCGGGAAGGTGCCCGACGCAGCCGATCAGACAAGACATCCGGCATGGCTCAATGATCCACTGAAAGTATTCCCGGGGCCGCTTATCTATTCCAATAGCGATATTAGCGTCGGCTTTGGATGGAACCACAGCTATTTCGGCTATACAGCCTCCTGGTATCCGGAAAAACTAGGCTGGGGCAGTCGGCTTTCCGAAGTCTCCGATCCCGCGCGTACGATTATTATCGGTACCTCCGAAGATAACCCCAACCATTCCGATCCGGCCCGACACGTCCTTGTTTATCCCAGCGCCACCGCAGCCACCAAACGCTACAGGGGCGGCGGTCTCTATCTATTCCTGGATGGTCACGTGGAGCGGCTGACTCCGGAAGCCGCCACAGGCAATAACCAAGCTCTATTTCGTAAAGTCAAACTTCCCTGATGAAACCTTATCTCGCCCTCTCTCTTCTCCTCTCCATGGGAGTGTCCCTCGCCGCCTCGGCTTTCAATCCGCTTCTCAATCCCGGCTTTGAAGAAGACACCGATAATGTCGGCTACCCCGACGGATGGAAGCTCAGCAAGGACGCCAAAGTTTCGCTGACCCGTAGCGACAACGGGAAATCGCTAGTGATTGAGGAAGGTTACGGCGCGGTGTTTCAGGAGGTCTCCATCCCCGACCTCGCGGGGAGGAATGTCAGCCTCAATCTGTTGGCACGCAGCCCTGACGCCGCACGACTTGGCGTAAGAATCGGCTGTTATGTGGAAGATGAGAACGGAAAGAAGGTCTGGGCAGACTTTCCGATGATCTGGAATAAACCGCTGCCTCCGCAGTTTGAAAGCCTCTCGGCAAATCGGACGCTTCCCGAGAACGCATTGGCTGGCAGGTTCTGGATCTGTTTCTATCGGAGCGAAAAAGCGGGAACAGTCGAGATCGACGAAATCTCTCTGAGAATCTCGAACGAAGAAATGGCGCTGAGCGATCAGGAATGGACAGAAGTCAACCGGGAACTCGGTTATCTCCGCCAGAAACTGGCCGAACTGAAAGCCGACTCCAAGCCGGTAAACGATCTGGAGAAGACACTTTCCAAGCTGGAGGCCGAAGTCGAAACGGCTGAGTTCTCCGCCATCTCGACGAAAATCGCTGCGCTCCGTCTTCAAATCACGCGGTTGGCTCTGGATCGCCAACCGTTCACTGCGGAACTCAAAGAAGCTTACGAGCGAATCCGCCCGGACAGGATTCCCCGTCGCGGCTGGGAAGGTACCCGCAAGGTACGCCTGCAAGGGGAATATGGCGCACTGGCCGCGGAACTCGTCAATGGGGAAGAGAAACCGCGACGTTATGAGATAAAAATTGAAGGGGAGGGGCTTGATCGCTTTCGTTTTGAGGGCCGCAGGCAGGTGCTGATAAAAACGTGGTATACGAAAGGAGCCTCTCTTTTGGCAGACCCGTTAACGCTGCTGCCCGGCGAGGGGCAAAAGTGGCAGGTCGAACTGGAGCCGGGAGAAGCGGTGCGGCTTCATTTCAGCTATCAGATCCCGGAAAACGCCAAAGGAACGCTCTCCGGCCGGGTGGCGATCTCCGGTCCTCATGAGGCGGCGCTGCCATTTGAAATCGAAGTTCTGCCATGTAGAGCACCGACCGCTCCGGCTCTTGCGCATTATCAGTTCCTTTATACCAACAAAAACGTGGTCAACGACCTGCCGGAGGTGGTTGCAAAGGATCTCGAAGCACATGGCGTGACCGATATCGAATGGCCCTTTATGCCGCGCACCGTCTTCTCGGAAACCGGCGAGGTGATGCAGGTGGATTGGGGGCGGCATACGGATTGGCTGAAGGGATTCAAAGACTCTCCGATCCGGCTCAATCTTTTTTGGGAGGGAAGCTATGGCAATCTTCAGACAGATTCCGGAGGCACTCTGGAGACAGACAGCGCAGAGGCAACGCGGGCAATCGCCTCACTCATGAAGGCCTACCTCCAGTATGCCGCAACGTTGGGACTCGGTCCGGAGCGCTTCACCCTCCTAACCCGGGATGAAATTCACTCCGCATATCTTGATCAGGCTCCGGACGCATCCATCTCCCGCTATGCCGCTCTGGCGGCATCGCTCAAGGCAGCCACCGGCCTGCGCAATTATCTGACCGTAGGCAACTACGCTTTTCCCGCAGACATTGAGATGGCACTCCCGCAGATTGACGTCGCTCTTCCTCATTGGCCGCTGCCCGAGGGGTTGAAGCGCAATGCTCCGCCCGAGTATAATCCAAGACGCGCATTCTTTGAAGAAACTCTGCCACGCCTGCAAGCTGCGAAAAAGGAACGCGGGCTGGAGATCTGGAGCTATCATGTCTTCCCTGGAAAAAGCGGAAATGTTTTGACCGACGCCCGCGCCTATCCGCTTCTGGCGGTTTCGGCAGGGTTCACGGGATTTGGCGTATGGGCCTATAATGTCGCCAATGGCAGCACGTGGGATGATACGGATGGCCGGCTCCTTGACTATATCCTCATCTATGACGGTCGGGAAAATCACCCCTTGAACCGGCGCTACAACGTCACTGGGGAAGTCATCGTCCCGTCCATCCAATGGGAAGCGCTCCGGGAGGGACAGCAGGATGGCCAAATCCTTCTGACGCTTCTGAACCATCCGGCCGCGCAGGACAGCACTGGCGATCCGGCGGTACGCAGAGTGATTGAGTCCGTCCGCAAGCTTGGCGGTAAGGATGGTTACGGCTCCGATGACCTTTCGTTTTCCGATGTCACCGCGGTAGCCGATGAGCTCCGGCACGCCTACCTGAAAACCTTTCAATCGCAAGCTTCCCGATAGTCTCTTATCATGCAAAAGCAAATGATCACCATCACCCCATCCCTCGCGAATCAGGAGTACGATGTCGTCGTAGTCGGCGGTGGAATGGGCGGCGTTGCCGCCGCGATTGAGGCGGCAACCGGAGGAGCCCGGACGCTGATTATCGAACAGACGGGTCAGTTCGGCGGTGTAGGAACAAACGCCCTGATCACCTCTTTCTCCCAGATGCCGCTGCCGGGAACTCCCGAGCCGACGTTTGTGGAGCGGATTCTCACGCTGATGCGAGCGGAAGGCACCGCCAGAACGGCTTCGCGCGCTTTTAGTGCTGAACGTCTGGTACTGCTGCTGGATCAATGGGTTTTGGAGTCGGGCGCTGTCCCGCTCTTCTTCACCAGCCTGATCGGCGTGAAGTCGGATCAGGGAATGGTAAAGAAAGCCATCCTGCATCATAAATCTGGCGTTTTTGAAGTCAGCGCGAAGGTCTTCATCGACGCGACAGGCGACGGCGATCTCTGTTTTGCCGCAGGGGCGGAGTTCGAGCAGGGAGATGGCGACTCGCCGTATGGGCAGCCGATGACGCTGGCATTTTACCTTTCTCAAGTCGATATGCAGCGAATCCCCTCAGGCGCGGAAATCAATCGGCTCTATCTGGAGGCGAAAGCGGGCGGCTGCATCTCAAATCCCCGCGAGAATGTTTTGGCCTTTCACGCAGTGGAGCCGGGAACCTTGATGTTCAATACGACACGGGTTCTCCATCGGGACGGCACGGACGGATTTTCGCTGACCTCGGCAATGATTGAGGGTCGGCAGCAGATCGCAGAAATGGTGCGATTCCTCCAGGGACTCCCGGGCTTCGAGAACGCTTATCTTCAGCGGATTGCCCCACGGATCGGCGTACGCGAGACACGCCGCTTTCTCTGTGAACACCGGCTGACATATGAAGAGATGCGAGCCGGTGTTCGGCATCCCGATGCCGTAATGACGACGGATGCCTATATTGATATTCACAACCCGCATGGCAGCGGTACGCGCATTGAGCCCTTACCTCCGGGCACCGCCTATGATGTCCCTCTGCGGTGCCTGATCCCAAGGGGGTTAAAGAACGTCATCATCGGCTCCCGCTGCATCGGGGTCAGCCATGAAGCCTTCAGCGCGGTGCGGATGATGCCGCATGTCGCGGAATATGGACGGGCGGCAGGGTTGGTAGCGGCACGCGCTGTCGAAACCGACGCCTCAATCCGTGAGGTCGATGCAGGCTGGTTGCGTAATGCGCTAGGGACTCTGGGAGAAGCGTAGCCTCTTCTTTGCGGGAAAAGCAAAGACAAGAGAACGTTCTGGTGTTAATCTCGCTGCCTCTCAAAAATCAACGATGACCAAAGCCGAATCCATCGCCGCGCAGCTTCGAGACCGGATTGATTCCGGGGAATGGGGCGTCGGGGCGGGGCTGCCATCGCGGGGCGAGCTGGCGCTGGAGTACGGAGTCTCTCCGGCGACGGTGACCGGCGCAATCCGCGAACTCCAGAAGGAAGGGCGGGTACGGGTGATGCAGGGGAAGGGGGCCTACGTGGCGGAGCCTGCGGAGGCGGCGGCGCTCTCGCAAGGGCTGATCGGGCTGACGGGGAGCTATCTGCCCTCCGGCGCGGAGAGCAACTGGTTCTCGCGAGCAATTCTGGACGGCATCTGGCAGGAGGCCAATGGGCGGCATTGCCCCGTGGTGATGCTCCCGCAAGCGGCGACCGGTACGGGGATTACCCGGGAGTATTGCCAGCAGTTGGGCGTGCAGGGGCTGATCTTCCTCGGCGGCGAAGGCTATGCAAATGCCCGGCAGTTGAAGGAGGAAGGTTTTCCGGTGATTCTCGCGAACAAGCCCGCCGAGCCGACGACGCTGAACTACCTCGACTACGATAACTTTTTTGTGATCCGCGAGACGGCGCGGCGTTTCCTCAAAGCGGGACATCGCCGCATCGCGGTCATCTACGCGGAGGGAAGTGTGGCTCAGTATTACCGCGATATGAAGCTGCAATTCCTCGATGAACTGATGCAGCACGGCGCGGTCTACGATCTCGCCCCGTACTGGCGGGGGGTGCTCCGGCAGCCGGGGAAGGGTGGCGTCTTTCGCGGGGTGAAGCACGTGGCGGAGGAGCTTTTCGACCTTCCCGAACCGCCGACGGCTATTTTCTGCTGGGAGCCGGGCATGGCGCAGCCATTGATGAAGGTGGTCGAGAAGCGGCGACTCCGGGTGCCGGACGATCTCTCGATCATTGTCTCCAGCTACGGGAGCGAAACGGAGATGGAGTTCTCCGGCTTTGTGGTCCCGCATCGCGAGTTGGGCATCGGTCTCGTACGCGAGCTTTGCGCCACAATGGAGAAGTCGCACCACGGCATCCAGACGCTACTCAAGCCCCGCTATATTGAGCACGGAACAGTGGGTGATGCGCCCGCAGACTGAGCCGCCTAAATCCGCCGAAGCGTGAGGTGCAGGATCTCGGCGGGGGCGGCGATGCGTAGCGGGAACCAGTTCCCTGCGCCGTTGGAGACGACGAGGGCGCTCTGCGGAGTATTCTTCGTGGCTTCGCGGGAGTAGAGCCCGGTCCAGTAGCGGAACATCATGGGCCCTGCTCCGAGGTGTTCATTGAGCATGATCTGGCCGCCGTGCGTATGTCCGGAGAGCGTCAGAGGAATTTCGGTGGCGTGGTCCCAGGCATGCGGGTGGTGCGCGAGCATGATCTGGAAAAGCTCGGGGTTGCGCATCTTCATGACGTACTCCGTGGTGCGCTCAAGGGAGAATTCCTTGCGGTAGGTCTGGTCGCTGTGCCGGTCGGGGCCGTACCAGCCCAGCCCGAGAATCTGCACGGGGAGGCCGCGAAGGAGGGTGGTGCGCGTTTCGTTCACCAGCAGGTAGCGGTCGGGGAGCGCCTTCATCTGCGTGCGGAATTCGAAGGGGTCGACGATGAGGTCGTGATTCCCTTCGCAGAGGTAAATAGGAGCGTCAATGCGGCCAAGCATATCGACGGCTTCGGGCATCCAGTGAAGGGAGTCGTTAATGATATCGCCGGTCACGACGACGAGATCGGCCTTCAGGGCGTTGGTGGCGTCGGTGATCTTGCGGAGGACTTTGCCGTGGCTGAACCGCCCGACATGGGTGTCGCTGACGTGAGCGATGGTGAGGCCGTCGAGTTCCCCGGGCAGATTGGCGAGGGGAACGGTCAGCCGCCGGATGCGGAAATTCTGGATCTGCTGACTGGCGAGGGCGCTGGAGAGAATGGTGACGGTGGGCGGTGCGAGCGCGACGGAGGCCGCGAGAAATTGACGCCGGGAGACACCCAGAAAAGAGGGCTGCCCTTCAGAGACAGGGCCGGGCGGGACCGGCGTGGCCTCGGTAGGATCGCTGGCATGAGGGGTCGGAACGGCGGCAGGGGCCACTTGGCGAGCGGCAGCGGTCTTCCGGGCGCGAAAATAGTCCAGCGCGGCATAGACGGCTTCGCGGGCCAGAGCCACAATATTCAACCCCAGCGCGATGGGGGCAAGGATCAGGTGCCAGATAAACGTGGCGATCATCAGCGGCATCGGCAGGAGGACGTCGACGTTCCATCCCCTGACCCTCCCGAGAATGATGAAAAGCTGCGCGCAGACCTGAAAGGCCATGAACCCGTGGAGCGCCAGTCGGTAGCGGCGACGGACGCCGTGCTTCCGCAGCAGACGGGCGCTGCTCCACCAGACGAAGTAGTCTGTAAGGGAGACAGAGGCGAGTACCGTGATGATGAATTTCATTCAACTTTGGGTCTTAGGCGCGGGAAGGCGGGGAGGGGAGATGCTCCGTGCAGTATTCATTACCATCACGGCTGACGCGAAAGTCGAGCGCGGGGTGGCTTTTTTCCGTACGCCCACACGTGGCACACTGGTGCAGACTGGTCTCCGGCGAGAGCGAAGCGGCTTCAAATTTCCGGCGCCGGCGAGCGGTTACCTCCCGGTGGCGCAAGTTACGGACGGTCTCCGGGCCGAAGAAGAGCATGTAGTTGAGTAGTGAAGCGATGGCCGCGCTCTGGTAGGCGATCCCCCCGGTGATAAACGCCACGCCGATGAACGCGGCCGCGATCCATGCAGCCCAGCGAATCGGGATAGGCGGGAAGAGCATCATCGCGTCAGGGAAGAACCGGGCGTAGGCGAAGAACAGGGAGATATTGAGCAGGGCGTTCGAGTACTCACTGCCGAAGATCATGGCGGCGACCACGGTGGCGACAGCTCCGATGAGGTAAAAGAGCGTAAGCTTGAAAGAGCCCCAGATGGCTTCCAGAGCGTTGCCGATGTGCCAGAGAAACCAGAGAGCGAAGAGGATGAAAAAGGGGCTGGAGGTGCCGGGGATGAAGAGAAAGGTGATCAGCCGCCAATACTGCCCACCGCTGAGTACGGCGTCCCGGTCCAACACGAGCAGACCGAGCACCTGCGGATTCATTGCGGCGAGCAGGTAGACGAAAGCGTTGAGAATGACGACGATACGGATCAGCCCCGGGATGGCGAGGTGACCGAAACGGCGTTCCAGCGAGTCGAGAAAAGTCATGGGTCGGCGGGGAACGTACCCCGGGATTCCGGCGACGCAAAGTGCTTTGTTTTGCACGGCATTTCTTTGACATCCCCGGAAAGGCTCACTACCCTCGCCAGCCGTGTCACAAAATGACTTGCCATTGAAGAGGACGGCCCTTTACGGGAAACACGTAGAGGCCGGTGCGAAGCTTGTGGATTTCGGTGGATGGGAGATGCCGGTACAGTACTCCGGAATCATCGACGAGCACCACGCGGTCCGCAATGCATTGGGGCTTTTTGATATTTCGCATATGGGCGAGGTCTTCATCAGCGGCCCGGAGGCGGGCGCATGGCTGAATCGCCTGCTGACGAACAACGTGGACAAGCTCGCCGTGGGCCAGTGTCACTACACCTTCATGCTCAACGGGCAGGGCGGCGTCATCGACGATCTCATCGTCTATCGCCTCACGGCCACGGACTACCTGCTGGTGGTCAACGCCTCGAAGATCGAGGAGGATTTTGCATGGATGCAGAAGCACGCGCAGGAGGGAGTGAACCTTGATAACCGCAGCGATGCCTATGCGGGGCTGGCCATTCAGGGGCCGAACGCCACGGCGTTCTACCACAAATTTTTTGGCGGCGTCGCCATCCCCGAGCGGAACGGCGTGGCTACCGTGGAGCGCGACGGTGTCTCCTACTTCGTGGCCCGTACGGGGTATACCGGCGAGGATGGTTTTGAGCTGTTCTTCAACGCCGATGCCGCTCCGGCGACGTGGCAGGCGCTGCTGGATGAAGGGGCCGAGTTTGGCATCAAGCCATGCGGACTTGGCGCGCGCGACACGCTCCGGCTGGAGATGTGCTACCCGCTCAACGGGTCCGACCTCTCCCCCGAGCGCAGCCCGCTGGAAGCCGGGATGGGCTTCTTCGTCGACCTCCAGAAGGAGGATTTTATCGGACGCGACGTCCTCGCCGCCCAGAAGGCCGAGGGTGTGAAAGTCCGCCTTGTCCCTTTCCGCATGACGGGCAAGACCCCGCCGCCCCGCTCGCACTACCCGGTGGTAGCCGGAGGCGAAGTGGTCGCCGAAACCGCCAGCGGCAGCCTCTCGCCGTCGCTCGGCGTCGGGATCGGCATGGTCTACCTGCCAGCCGCCGTTGCCAAGGCCGGAGAAACCGTGGAAATCGATATCCGTGGCCGCCGGTTCCCCGCCGTAATCGAAAAGAAACCCCTCTACCGCAAAGCTTAAACTTCTGATATCCCCAATATGAATCTCCCTGAAAACCTCCGCTATGCCGAATCCCACGAATGGGTCGCCCTTGATGGCAACAAAGGCCGTGTCGGCATTACCGATCATGCGCAGTCCGAGCTCTCCGACGTCGTCTATGTGGAGCTGCCCGAAGTCGGCAGCAAGGTAGACGCCGGTCAGGCCATCGCCGTCGTGGAATCGGTCAAGGCCGCGAGCGACATCTACGCCCCCGTGAGCGGGACGGTCGTAGAAGTCAACACCGCCCTCGAAGGCGACCCCGCGCTGATCAACACCGACGCCTTCGGCGAAGGCTGGCTCTTCGTACTGGAAGTCGACAACGTTGACGACGTGCAGAACATGAAGTCGGCCGCGGAGTATCAGGCACAAATCGAAGGGTAATCTCCCCCGCAGGAATCTGTTTTTATCAGGGAGGAAGGGCAGCGATGCGCTTCCTCCCTTTGTATTTTACAGAATCGGCTCTCTGTCTTTGATCCGCTCAATGGCGCGGGTGGCAAATTTCCGCTCCGCTTCGGAGAGCGTCCGGTCCTCCAGCGCCAGCTTAAACTCCGCGATGGCCGGCTCTCCGTTGCCTGTAGCCCCGTAGGCTTGCCCGAGGTAAACACGCCATGTCCCCGTGGGCATCTCCTGCGCTTCGGCGATGGCGATGATTTTTTCGAGCACTTCGATCTCCTCCTGAAAAGCGCGTGCGGCGTGAGTCACCTTCGCATGGAGGTAGAGAGACGCGCTATTCTCCGGCTCCTCTCTGACGAGCCGCCGCGTGCGCGCCAGCGCTTCCTGAAAGCGCCCATGAGCAAAGAGCGCGTTCGCTTCTGCTGCCACGGCAGGGAGGTAATCCCGGTCGCCCTTGACCGCGCGAGTTGCCGCCTCCAGCGCCGGTTCCCACTGCGCCTGCATGGCGTGCCAGCTCGCCAGCTCCGTCAGGGCAGGGGGGAAGTCCGGGTCGAGCCGGAGCGTTTCATCCAGCAGCGCTTTGGCCTCTTCCAGCCGGTGAAGCGCAGTGAGGCGATAGACCGTCTGGGTACGGAAGAGAAGCTGCTCGCGCTGGGGCAACTCCGAAAAACGCTTGAGCAGCGGGTCCAGCGCGACGCGGGTCCAGGGCGTCGCCCCGGAAGTACGCCGGAAGATGATGCTGGTCGCGTCCACATAAGTCAGCGTCCAGTCGGAGGACTCCCTTAGATGATCCAGCAGCGGACGGAAAGCGGCAGGGTCACCGGTAAGCAGTACGGTATCAAATCGCTCCTGCCGATAGAGCGCCCGCCACGCCTTCGGGTTATGCAGAACGGCGCTGTAAGCTGCCGCCCGCTGCGCCTTCTCCTCCGCCGATCCGGGCAGGGCGGAGAGCGCCGCCGGAGTAAAGTAGACCTTTCCGGCTTCCTTCCCCAGCCCCTGCTCCACGGCCAACACCGGAGTGGAAAGCTCGGAGCTAAGCGGCTTCGGAGCACAAGCAGGGAGCGACAGAAGCGCTGCCGCCAGGAGTAAAGACCATCGGATCTGAGGAACTGACGCGGACACAGTGAGGACCATCGCCGCGAACCGCCCCCTTTCGCAAACACAAAGTTCCACTTTGCCAATCTCCGCCCATGCACTCTATGCTCCCCGAGTTCATGGCTCTTCAACTGACCATTCAGGCCACCCCCAACGCACCGCGCAGCGAGATTATCGGCTGGAGCGAAGGCCACGGTGATCTCCAGACCGACCGCCTCCGGGTGAAAATCAAAGCCCCCGCCGTGGAAGGCAAGGCGAATGCCGAACTGCTGAAATTCCTCGCCAAAAGCTTCGGTGTCCGCCCCGGAGCCGTCTCGCTCCTCCGCGGAGAAACGGCACGGTGGAAGGTCGTCCGAATTGAGGGAATCGATGAGGAGGATTTGAGACGACTGCTCACGTGAACGCCGCGAACGCGCAAAAAATCATGTAACAGCTTGACATCCATACGACCATCAACGAAAATGACGCGCGTTCATTTAATACGCACATCATGTCACCTTTACCCGCTGCCATTGATCGCAGTGGGTTTTTTCGTTTCACCCCTCAGATTTCCGATTTTCCCATGAAAAACAAACCAAACATCCCATTCGTTCCCAAGAGTACCAGCGCTCCCCGGAGTTCATCCGAGGAGCAGCTTTCCGCACTGGTCAAAGCTTACCGTAGCTTTGGCTTGTCCGAGCGCGACGCGCAGCGCGTTGCCCGGGCAGACTTCAA
>JBEBWR010000037.1:0-18690 GCA_040392045.1 Chthoniobacter flavus
TTGGCATCGACAGTAATGGTTTCGCTCATGCGCCAGATGATTCGATCGACATCCCACTCGCCGATGAAGCAGCCGACCTCCAGAGGAAGGCGGTACGTCGGTATGTCATCCCGGATCTCGGAAATCCGCGTGGCGGGGAGAATTACCTTGCTGGGAGCAGCATGGTGAGCCAGATTGCGCATAGCCAAAGTGGCCCCCCGCCATGATCACAACCAAGAGCTACGACGGATTGGATCGACTGACGGGCATCAACTCCGCCTTTCGAAAGTTGGGGACGGGAGCCGATTTTAAGGTTTTTTCTGAAAAAAATCACAAATCTTTCACCAAAAGAATTCTTTAATGAAAAATAAAAAACAAATATGCATTCTAGGGGCTTTCTTGCTGGTTTGCATGACTTTGGTGGTTGTCGTGATGATCCGATGGATATGCTGTAATGATAGACATTACGGTGAACCTTACGCCTCATTTGAAAGTCCTGATGGGCGTTTCAGAATTGAGGTGTATGCAGACAAAGTAAAAGGGATATTTCCTGGACAGGCAGGAGATGTGCCGGGGATTGTTTTGCTCAGAGATGTCAGGGGAAAGATTCTGAATAAGAAATCCGTTGAAATGGTTCAAATAGTCGATAACCCGACTTGGAGTTCTAATTATGTTGAGCAGCGACTGGTTTTCATTTGGAAACTGCCTTGACTGAGAGAATATGTAACGATAGGGATCATGTGATAAATTTCCGATAGCTCAGCGGAGGCGCATCTTGAAACCTGAACATCGGTATATTACAGTACGGCCCACGAGCTGTAAACGAAGCTGAGCAAAATACCGATGGCTTTTCATCCCCCAACGAAAACCGGTCCCATCCATGGGGAGTTAGCTGTCATCGTCTTCAAGAAGCAGCCTTGGCGGGTTGTTACCTAAAAAATGAAATACATTAAATTTGTTCAAAAAAGTGTGGGGTGTGCGTTGTTTGCGCTATCGATCGGCGGATGCAAAAAGCCTGCCCCTCCTATGATTTCAACAGAAAAAATGATGGTTTGGCATGGTACGATAGAGCCGGATCCATCAAGACGACAGTTTTTGAAGCTGGGACCGCTGGAAGAGAGGGCTGATAAGGTGATTCGAAAAATTCTCAATAATGGGAAGCTTAAAAGGTTTTCATTTATAGTATGCCCATATTATGTGGAGATTGATGGGAATTATTTTGGGGTTTCGATTGAAAGAGGAGATGTATTGGTTGGAATTGACGTTACAGGTGGTGATGCCAGAAAGATTCCCATCACCGGCACGCATCGGGTTTATGTGGCACCGGATGATATGTTGGCTTCACCTTTGCTTGACGCTCTATATAAACTGTATCCCGGTGACAAGGAAGGTACGTCTAAATGAACAACCGATGAACAGGGGAATTGGGGGCACATGGGGCAACCAACGGGCAACGCGTGTGTCCCTGCTCGAAGAATTGTCTGAAGGAAGCTTCTCGTTGCTAACGGTCCGCTCGGGAGGGGTTCAGCGTTCACTTTTCGAGGACACCTCAACACGGACCACCCATATCTAATGCCAGCCCTCGCCAAGACACCTTTGTTACGAAGCATCCCTGGTTACGTTGACATCATCGGCGAAGCCAAAACCGGCGCGACCGTGACGGTAAATGATGAAGCGACTACACGCCAAGGCGGCTACTATCAGGAACGCTTTCACGATGCTTTCGTGTACGATGGCTGGAACCTCGTAGCGGAGGCGTTGATGCCGATTTGGATGGACTCGGGGTTCTGTTAACATTGACACGTCAGGTTAAACCTAATGTTTATGAGACAAAATTTTTATATAAAGGCGGAGTGGTTGTGGATAAACAAACTGCTTTTAACTCTGTTTTTATTGATCGCTTCAAATGATTTAGTTTCGGCTGAATTGCCGCTTGAGAGGCGTGCTGAATTATTTGAAGATGGTTTCCAGAAGGCTGATGTAAATTGGTTTTTTCAGGATTCAAGTTTTTTGAACGACTGGAGAACGTGTTTTCTGTCGGATCTTCTGAGTGAATATGAGCCTATCGCGTGTTTGTTTTTCCATGATGGAAATACTAAATCCGGATATGTTTCTTATGCTGTTCTACGGAAAAAAGCGAATGAGAGAAAATCTAATGAAGAATTCATTATAGTTGGGACGCCAAAGGGGAACGGCAGACATATCGGAGAGATTCCAGTGGAGGATATTGATGCACTAACTGATTTCGTGTGGAGTTCAGTTTCTAAATCAGGATATTACGCTCAGATGAGGAATCTTTTCGCAGGGTCAAATCGGAGTGTATTTGTTTTAACGGGTGAGCCAATAAAAGGTGGTTTTGTGAAGGGGTTGCATATTTTCGAAGCTATAAATCCTCCTCCAAGGGGAGTCGCTGAGCAAATCGAGGAAAGGTTTCGAATTTTGTTAGAAAAATACACGGAATATAAAGCAAATGATACACGAAGCGCCACTACCCCTACCCGTCCACGCGGGGGCTGAGAAAGGGAACGCTTATGTGAACGGACGCAAGGAAGACATCATACGCCCGCGTGTAGGCGGCAAGAGGCGTTTGACGATCTTGTGGTCTTCGTGAATGAGCGCAATGCGGCGGTTGCGCTCAGGCTCGATAAACGGCACGACGCGCTCCTCGCCTTCCATCAATCGGAGGTGGCATCGACGCTCAATGTGACATTTCTGAGCACCAATCTGATTGAGAATGCCCTCCGGAGCTATCGCCGCCTTGGGCCATCAGCCACCGGCTATTGTAACGATCTGGGGACATCTCCTGCATGACACTGCATGACAAAGAGAATTTCATAAGGGTGCGTTTCTGTGCGCTTTTCTCAAAATCCCGATTCGCATGGGAGGTTGAAAACGCGAACACTTTTCCCCAGACTTTGGAGGCGCGGGGTCGTTTATGTGGTTGCGATTGAACGGCAGAGGGTGTCTCCCAGCATGAGCATTCGGGGGAGGTGGAAGAAGCCTTTGTACATGGTGCCTTTCACGGGTGTGGAGATGCTGCCGTCGCGGTGGAGGTAGCCGTACCATTCGCCTTTTTCGGGGTCGGCGAAATGGGTGAAGGCCCACTGGGCGATGCGGTCATGCCAATCAGCATAGACGGGGTTTCCCGTGGCGCGATAGGCGTAGAGGGCTGCGAGGATGGCTTCGTTCTGTGGCCACCAGAATTTCATATCATGCCAGTATTCGGTACAGGGCAGTCCCTTGGCGTCGCGGAAGTAGAGGATGCCTCCGAATTCCTTGTCCCAGCCGAGTTCCAGTGACCAGTCGATGATTTGTAGCCCCAATGTCTGAAGCCGGGGAGCGTTTCCGCGATGCCGCGCTTCTTCGAGGATAAACCAGCCGGCTTCGAGCGCGTGGCCGGGGTTCAGGCATCGGCCATCCAGAGTGTCGAGAAATTCACCATTCGTGCCGGTGATTTCCAGTACACACTGCATTCCGGGGTGCATGAAGGTGGAGATTTTCGCGATGCTATCTTCGATGAGTTGATTGCACTTGGCTTTATCGCCACCGCTGCGGCGAAGTTCCTGCGCGGTGACGAGCAGGATCATCGGCAGAGACAAGCCGTTCATCGGACGGGTTTCGGGGTTGGTCTTTGGCTCTACGAGGCTGGGGGTGTCGCGATAATGGAGGATGAGATCGAGAAGCTCTTCGGCCCGGGCGATCCATCGGTGGTGGCCCGAAAGCTCACCATAGGCGGCGTAGGCGATGACGGCGAAACACTCGGAGAAAAGATAGCGGCGCTTTCGCAGGGGGCGACCATCGCGGGTGGTGGAGTAGAACATCCGGCCATCCGTATCGAATCCGTGTCGCTCAAGAAACTCCACGCCAAGCCGCGCTGCTTCCGCCCATTGGGGGCGCGAGGGATGCTCAGGGTAAGCGAGTGCCAGTCGGGCGAACATCCATCCCATGCGTCCCTGAAACCAGATGGATTTGTCGTCCTGCATTCGGGAGCCATCGCGGTTCAGGCAGGTGAAGTAGCCGCCTTCGGCACGGTCCGGACTGTGGCGTAGCCAGAACGGGGCGATGTCGTCCAGTAGCGTGGTCCGGTAGAAGTCGGCGACCCGGGTTGGATCGTTCTGAATGAGCGGGATGCTTGGGGAATAGGAGGCGGACATTGGGGGATGTTAAAGGTTTCCTATGAATGATCTCTTTACATGCGATGCGGCGGGGCAGGTTGCTGCGCTGTCCCGGTGGCGGGAGGTGTTGGGGTTTCGGTGATGATCGCGATTTCGGTGTCCTGCAATTCCAGCGTAATTTTGGTAATGCCTCCTTCCCGGGCCGGTTCCGATTGTTCGCGGAGGAGCGCGGCCTTTTCGCCGCCGAAGATGCGCGCGGTGAGGCCATTGGAGCGTCGGAAGTGGTAGGTTCCGGAGCTTTGGGTGACGATTTTATCGTGTCCGATGATGTAGCCGGGGCCGTTTTCCAGTACGGTGATCGGATAGATTTCCCGCAGGAGGTGGTGACCGGAGAAGCGCTTGGAGTAGTAAGTGAGGAGGACTCCCTGACGGAGAAACTCTGTAGCGTCGCGCCAAAGGCTGTCGGTGAATTTCGTATTCAGAGAAAGCGGTGTGCGATAGGCCTGAGCCGCTCGAAGGAAGTCATCATCATACTGAGTAGGTTCGGAAAAATGGACGATGGGCCATCCGGTGGCTTCGCGTGTGGCGTCGAGGTGGTTGGCGTAGAGGATGGCGTCCGGATGCTTCTCTTTGATCTGCCGGATGAGCCTTCCCTGAAAGGGCTTGGCCAGCAGGGGGATGATGCCGTATTTCCGCTGAATCCGGAAGTCGCCGTCGATGATTGCGCTGATGCCGTCTTCATGGCCCGGTGCGAAGCTTTGGTTGGCGCGGGAGTTGGGCCATTCGTCAAAGAAGATGCCATTGTAACCCGCCTCGTCGAGATACCAGTTTACCGATGCTTCAAAGCGTTTGGCGGCCGGGGTTCCTTCAATCGGGACGACGCAATAGAGGAAGCCGGCGGAGAAGGGTACGAGCCGCCCCTGCTCGTCCAGTACGATGCTTTCTTTCATGGTCTCGCGCCATTCGTTTTCTTCGCCGCGATTGCTCATGAGGTGGATGTCGGTGTAAACGATGAAGTTCACATCGGTGATCTTCGCTTCTTTGCTTAGGGCCATGACGCGCTGGGGGCTGGCGCTGCTTTTGCGGATGCGTTCAAGCTTTTCGTTGCCGTAGACCATGTATTGATAGGGCTTTGGCTTTTGGCGGATTTCTTCGGTGGGGAGCATTCCGGCGATCCGGATGCCGGTGCGGTTGAAGAATTCCTTGACGTTCCCGGGTGTGGTGAGGCCGGAGTCCACGCGCTGGTCGGGGTAGACAAAACCGAGGATGCCGGGGATCTCCTGATAGAAGGCGTCCGCATGGCGGCGGCTGTTGATGACCGTAAAGTAACGGCGGTCGTCGGTGGGGTAGAGCCGCCACACGAAGGTGTAGCTGCCTTTCGGGGAAAGGTAAAAGCGGTCTGTGCCGGCGTAGAGTTTGCTGTCGTGGGCAAGGATGGAGCCTTGATTGCGGTAGGCGTCGTCATCCAGCCAGAGCCCGACTCCGCTGCTCTTCCGGGCGACGAAGGCGAGAGGAAGCATCGGGAGGATGGCGCCCCGCTCGGGCTGTGTATTAGCCCAAAAGGAAGGGAGGACCTTGCCGGAGAGGCGGAATTCGGTGAGCGATCGGACATCCTCTACGTCCAGCGCATTGAGGACGCCGACGGGGAGGTCGCCGTCCGTGAGGTTCGCGAGGTGATCGCGAATTTCGACATAGGAGGGGTGGCGATGAATGGTGCGCTTCCACGATAGTCGGGCGTTCTCCAGTATGATGCTGTCCTGATCGGCTGAGAATTCGGACCATTCTTTGCCTTTCCTTGCATCGATCCATCCGCTGTCGGGAAGGCCGAGCTGACTGCTGATGGGGTAGGTTTCTCCTCCGATGGAAAGGGCGATATCGCCCTCCTTTCCAACGGTGATGGTATAGGGCTGTGAGAAGTCAGCGCGGGGGGAGATCTCTCGCGAAATCTTCGGCTCGTAGATGTCGATGGCTCCGAGCCTGACGGTTGTTCCCAGATGGTGACCGGAGGCTTTATCTCTCAGCGCGTCCAAGGGAGCTGTGGCATGGAGGGAGGCGGCCTCGACGCGCGGGAAGTCATCGGTGAAGAGGACTTCCACTTCACGCAGGATCACCTTTGCCTCGGCAAAGACGTTGAAGATATCGGTGATGCGGATGCTCGCTTTCTCTTCGGTCAGAAGAGAGGTAATATCGAATACGTACAGGTGGATGTAGGGCTGCGGAGGGCGACCGATGGCCCAGTCGTAGTAGGGAACGGTCCAGCGGGCGTCGCCCCGGTACCACACGACGTCGTATTCCCCAAAGGGGAAGGAGCGGGGCTTGTTGACCAGCCGCCGTCCGCTCATGGGGATATTGTTGACGAAGAGGTCGATGCCCGGCTGGCTGCCATCCTTCCAGCGCGAGTCAATACGGGCGGCGAACTTCAGGTAGACTTTTCCGGCAGGAGAGCGCTGCCCTTTGGTATCAATTTCTTTCTCGAAGGACTCGTTCGCGTTCAGCGTGACTTCATCGATCAGGGGGAGACGGTCGGGAGCGGCGTAGAGCGATACGATGCAGGTGACCGTAGCGGCAAAAATCAGAATCGGGAGCTTCATAAGTTCACGAGAGGGAAGTGAGCGAGGTGAGGAGCTGTTCTTTTTCCTTGGCATAGCATTCCGCCGCTCCGGAGGGAGTATAAATCTCCCACAGCGAAGTGCCAAGCTGGCGCATCGCCAGAACCGAGGTGATCCAAGACTGTGTCCAGCCGGTTTCAACACACCATGCGCCCCAAGCGCCGTCGGCGTCGCTGCCCCACGTTTCCCATCGCTGATAGTCAAAGGTGCGCAGCCATGCTCCGGAAAGCTCCGGGCGGGCGGAGCGAGACTGGATGCGGACGAGGTAGTCTGCCAGTCGGTCGGACGCTGATCGCAGCCGTGGGTCGTTCGTTACCGCTGCTGCTTCGTGCAGACCGAGAAAGGCGAAGTTGCAGGTGTAGAGAAGGTCGGAAACCGGATCGCCATCCTGCTGGAGTAGGGAGGCTTCCCGTGTTCCGTAGTCTTCGTGCCGTTGCGGAGGGCCGTACTTGCCATTTCCAGAAGCTAATACTTCGCGGAGGGCTCCGCACTCCACCTGATGCTCCAGCAGGTCGTTTGCCATTCCGTGGAGCCATTCACGGTGCTTTGGCCGGTCGTCTACGCGAAGCAGCCAGGCGAGGGGCAGAAGCATCCGTGCGCGCTCCTGCTGAAGGCCGTTTGTCCAGCGCCATCGGTCGGGGTAGGCCTCCATGAGCAGAGTGATTCCCCTGGTCCCATGCTTCAGTAGCATGGGGTCGCCGGTGTGGTGATAAAGCCAGAGATAGCAGGCAGAGAGGTAGCATTGATAATGCGGACTGATCCACTCGGCCGGGAGTTCGTCGCTTTGCCGGTAGGATTCCCATCCGCGCTCGGCGAGGTCGTGATTCCAGATGGCGTTTCGTCGCAGGCCGTGCGGTCCCGAGGTGCGCAGGTTGGCCAGAATGTTGCGGATGATGGGAGCCAGCCAGCGATCGCTCTGAAGCGCGCCTGAGCAGAGGATGGTGCCGAGCAGCACTCTGGCGTTGTCGTCGCCGTAGTAGATGTTCCAGCCGTCGGCCTGATGAAAGCGTCCGTAGCGAGGGCGGTCGTGCCACCCGATGAGGCCGTAGGCAGGATGATCGGGGTTCGCGCGGTCACCGCTGACAAGGAGGGAGCTGTGGTAGAGCCAGTCGGAGAGGTTTTGCGCGGTTCTGCCGTGGTTCTTTCCGAGAAGGAGGCTGCCAGCGGCGAATGCGCCTGCGGTTTCGGAAACGCAGTCGGCGCGTCGCCAGCAGCGGGTGGGTTGATGGCCTTTATGGTCAAACTCCGAGAGGAAGCCTTCCAGAGCGCCGCCGCTGCCGTCGCCCCCGAGCCACTCGGGGCTGGCGTGAAAGCCATCCTCTGTGATGCTCCGATAGAGCGGTTCCTGCCCGGAGGAAAGGAGCATGCCCGCGTCATGATACCACTGAAGGGAGCGACTGATGGCTTCGACTTCCGCGCCTTTCGGCAGAGGGCTGCTTTGGGCGGGAGCTTCATACGACGCGGTGCAGACGGCGGGAACTTCCGGAAGCGAAAAGGAATCGTGCCGGAGAAGCCAGGCGATGATGGCCTGCCATGCCTGATGCCACGTGGCGCGGGGGGCGAAACGTCCGGCAATATAGGCAGAGAGCGCTGTGGTGGCGACGAGGAGATGCGGCTGATGCAGAAAAAGGAGGGGATGGGTCGGCGTGTCGCCTGCCTCAAAGGCGAGGGTGTCGTAGCCCGCCAGCTTGCCCAGACGTATCCACGCCTTCTCCGCCGGGTAACTCATATGGACCAGTGCGCTGATGGAGCCTAGCGCGTTCGGCAATACGAACTCGGGCTGAAACCACGCGCGCTCAAGGCGGGTGGCTTCGCTGCGGGTTCCCGCGCCCGCTACCGGAAGCGACGCGGGGAATTCGACGTAGGTGCGCAGCCCGGAAGTCGCGAGCCACTCCCATTCGCATTTGCTGAAGGTGACGGGAGTGGTTGGATAGTGGTCCGCAAAGGCGAGGAGTGCGTCACCGGGGCGGGCCTCCGCCATAAGGGGAGCAAACGAAGTAATGGGACAAACCTGCCACTCCGGAGGCAGCGCTGTGGGGAGCAGGGAATGGAATGGGTGGGAGGAAGATCCTAGAAGGAAGAGGCGTTGATGGGACATGATTATGGATAGTAGGTGCCCGTTTCGTCGTAAAAGGGGATGCTGGCGTAGGGTGACTGACGAAGCGCGAGAAGGTCTTTGCGGGTGAGGGGTTCGATATGGCCGTCCAGAAAGGCGACGTTTGCCCGGCCTCCATGCCGCAGGGAGATGCCGTCGGCTTTTGCGGAGGCCGTACCCTGAAGCAGACGGAAGCGTTGCACTTCCTGACCGGCGGCGCTGAGAGCGGCGGCGCGGCTGTCTGTGAGTAAAATCAGACGCGAAGGTTCGCTGACCCGGCTGATCGGGAGGGTGTAGACTCCGCCGCTATAGCCTCCGGAGCTGACGTTCTCTCCGATGGTGATGCCGGGCTGTGTAATCAGGTTAAGCCCATAGACTTCATAATACCAGTTTGCCGCTTCGAATGCTGTGGAGGCAACGACTGCGGGACAGCGAAAGATTTTTTTATTTTCGATATATCCCGCTCTGAAAAGCAGAGCGCTCCATGTGTCTTCGCCGGGGACGCTGCCACCCAGGAAGCTATAGATGGTATTGGGCCGTTTATGCGGGCTGAGGGAGGTGCCTTCCGTGGAGGAGAGGCGGAGGGCGGTAGCGAGAGCGCGGAGGTGACCGGTGCACCGGCTTTGCTGCGAGCGGGAACGCAGGCTGGTCATAGCGGGGATGAGTAAGGCGGCGAGGACGGCGATCAACCCGATACTGATGAGCAGCTCGGTGAGCGTAAAGCCCTTGGATCTCCAAGGTTCTCTGAGGATGCCGGGGCGGTTCATGGCTGAGCGGGGAAGGCTTCGGGAGTGAGGATGAACTCAGATAATTCTCCGCGATAATAGTTGCTCTGGAGCGAGGCCGGTCGGCCGAACGTCAGGGATGCGGCGTAGTCCCGGTAGGGGGCCTGAGCTTGGGCGGGCGTCCCCTGAGGTTTGCCGTCGATGTAGATTTGCAGCGTCTCGCCGCTCCAACTGAAGCCAATATGATGCCAGCGATAGGGCTCGATGACGGAGCCGGTGGTCGCAATGCTATAGCCGTTTGCCGTGACGATGCCGACGGTGATCTGGCGCCTCTCGTTGATGCCGATGTGGAATCCCGCTTCGCGGCTTGCGCTCTTGCTGACGATAAAGCGGGATTCTCTCGATTCGCTGAACATGGAGAGATCAGGCTTGATCCAGAGGCCGACGCTTACCTGATCGCTGAAGCCCGCGTCGCTCCACGCCGGGACGACCAGCTCGCTATCAATGCCATTGAAGCTGGCGGATGCGAAAGCTGCGGATTCGAGCGGGGGAATGGAGGGCCGGGAGGCGCTGAGGTTGACGCCATTGACCGTCCATTGGCGGGTGGCGGCGAGCGACTCCACGGTGGCATCCTCAGGGGCGGCAAATGAAATGACGCGCGTGGCTTCGCTGGTCGCATTTTCCTGTGCGCGGGTTTCAAGCCACTCCTGAAAGTTCTGGGCTACGGCGCTGGCTGTGAATAGCAGGGAGAGGAGTAGGGGGAGGATTCCGTAGAGCATGGGAGGCGAGGTGGGGAAGGGCTTACGAATTTGCGGAAGGCGTGTTTGATCGGGCTTTCTCAGATCATGCCGCTGGTCGGTCCGACCCGGCGACGGAGCCCCCAGTAAACTACCGGGAGCAGGAGGAGCGAGGCAACTCCCGGTTCGGGGATGACGGTGGCGTGATCCAGTGTCACATTATCGTAGTACGAAACGGTCGCGGCGTTACCGCGCAGAAAGAGGCGGGCGATGCGGGCCTGATTGATCCCTGTGGCGAGATCTTCGTAGCCTGCAACGGTTTGCCCGCCGACGGTGATCCGGAACTTTTGATTTTCGAAATCGAAGCCGAAGTTGATTTCTGTCCAGTTCATGACGTCAAGGCTGGTGAGGGATACGGAGGTGTAGGTAGTCGGCGCGCCGGTACCGGTAAAGGTGGCAAGGAATTCCGCCCGAACGGGGTCTTCGGCGGTGGCACCGAAGATGAGCTGGAGTTGGACGCGGGATTCGGTCTGATTGCCCCCATAGAGCACCTGCCAGAGCCCGATCTGCCCGTTGGCGACAAAGGCATCGGCTTTGAACTGAAAGATTGCAGCGTTATAGTTAACGCCAATTTGCGTAAGCGTGGGGTTGTACTGGGTGATCTGGCTGCCGGTGAGCTTGAGGGATTGGTCGCCTTGATAGGAGGTGCTGTCGGTGATGATGGCTTGGGACGGGAGGACCCATTGGCCTACTGTTTTACCGGTATCGCCGACGGTAAAGGATTCGTCAGGTTCAAATCCTGTGATGAGGCTGCCATGTCCGACGGACGGGATCAGCAGGGCGGAAGCGAGGCTGAGGAGGAGGGGGCGTGTTTTCATGAGGATTTTCAGTTGGGGCGAGGGGAATATGAGGGGGAGGTCCCGAGGGTGTTTTCTCCCTCGGCGAAGCGGCAGGGGATCAGTTGCTGTACGATATGGAAGGGATCGCGGATCGTGGCATGCAGGCCGCTGAGCAATGCGGCGCCACATTCCCTATGCGGCATAACGAAGCCCGGGATGTCCGCCTCGCGCTCGTAGAGATAGCCGGAGCAGGCGATGGCGGTAGGCTGGAGAGAGCGCGGAACCTTGCGGCGAAATTCCCGGGCGAGATCGGGCGCCCATGCGAAAAGGGCTGTGGGCGGGGCGGGGGAGCGGCTCCATTCGTGGATGATGTGATCAATCGTTGCGCCGGACGCGGGGTTGACGGTTTTCCAGTATTCCTCGGGGTTCAGGTAAAGGCCGTGCTCCGTTGTCAGAGAGATGAAGTCGAGCTTGAGTCGCGCGTAGTAGCCGGGGACGGAGGTGTTTGATGGGCAGAGGATGCCGATCCGGCGGTGACCCAGCGCGACGAAGCGATTGAGGATTTCGCGTAGCTCACCGGCTGCGTCGTAGTCGACGTAGTTCATCGGGGTTCCGCCGACGGGCCTATTGGCCAGGATAACCGGGAAGCCTTGTCGCCTCAGGGCTAGCGCTTCGTCATAGTGGCGGCCTCCCATGAAAATCACTCCGCGGACGCCGGACTCTCTGCATGACTCCAGCGTAAGCGGGCGTCCTTCCGCGTTGCCGGGGAGGAGAAGCAGGGGGCAGTGCTCAATATGGGCGGTTTCCCAAATGCCGTTGAAGATGGCCTGGCCGAAAAGCTGTCGCGCGTCAATGGAGAGCAGCTCGGCTTCGCTCGGAAGGTAGCCGCCCCGGAGGCCGATGGTTGCTGTGGGATCGGCCTTTGCGGAGTCTTCGCTCTCGACGATGAATACCCCCTTGCGCGGGACGATCCGGACGAGTCCTTCTTTCTCCAGACTACGGATGGCGATGGAAACCGTAGCCGGTGAAACGCCATATTCCTCGGAGAGAAGATTGCGGGAGGGCAATGGTCCATCCGAGGACCATTCTCCACGCCGAACGCGGCGCTCCAGAATTTTTGTAAGCCGGGCAATCTTCATCAGGATGGACGGGATGATGAAGCGATTTTATCCAGAATGCAAGGATTTAATTATCCAGATGATTTCGCCTTTTAGCTATGTTGTTTGCTTGGTTGTTTCGATTTTTTGAAATGATTTATATCCAGAGATGCGGCGTTTCCTTTCTCTGGATAAGCCCCCCGGGGGGCAAGTCCCGTACGCGCTGCCGCGCGGAGGGATCTTCCGGTAGTGGAGGAAGAAGAGGCTTTTGATTTTGCTGAACTCTCTGTTCTATTTGCGCTGATAGTGGCGTACAGCCGTGGAGCGACGGACAGCACGACGAACGCCAGACTTCCATCAATGAGTATCGCCTGCACTATTTCCTGAGTGGCGATGAGCGCTCCCGCGACGTTATTACCAACCTTTGCGAAAATGTTTACACCAAAGGTGTTGTCGCTTCGGAGTCATTTCATAGCGCCCGTCTCGGCGGCCTTCTTTTTCGCTGGGAAATCACCGGAAATCCGGAGGAGGCCCAACAGCTTCGGCGCTATATCGGTCTTTTCCTTTCCGATGAAGGGATTTATCTGAGCCCTTCCGCACGTTTCCCCGGGCCGGTGGCGGCCCGGCCGCCGGAGCGTCTGAACGCAGGCAGCATGTTCATCCATACCTTCGGAGGAATGCACGCGCTTCTGGAATATCAGCAGATTACCGATGATCAGGCGTTGAAGCGTTCCTTGCTGGAGATGGCTGACGCGATGATCCGGAAGCCGCTTGGCGACGGGCGACTTTGGCTAACAGCGATTACTTCTGGCGCCCGTTGCTTTTGCCGCGCTCAATGCCGAGGAACCCGCTCCCTATTGCGATTACCTCCGGCGCTATCTCGCCAAAACGGAGGCGTGGCGCAGCCTGTATCAGCCGGTCAGCTCCGCTCCGACAGGGCGTGGCGCATTTATGGTGCAAGCCGTTCCGCATACCTTCTTCTGGGCGAACTGGGCTCCTTATGCCACCCGTGCACTGGATCATGATGATATCTGGAATGCTGGGATTGCCGCGCAGTATGAAGCGTTTGACGAGGGACAGGATCTTCCGCCTCCGCCAAGGCTGAGGTGGCAGTCGGAATATGACCGCGTTCCCGCGCTTGAGCCTTATCTGGGCAGACAGCAGCCGTGGTCAAAACCGTAAGATCGGTTGCTTCGGAAGTCGGAGTACCGGCTGCGTGCTGGACGGGCGGCTTACCCTTTTGGGTAATTGACGGAATTGGTCACTGCGCTTTCATGGACGGATGATTTTTCTCCGCAGGTTTCCATCGGTGCAATTTCTTGCGCTCGGGTGCTTTGGCGGGGCGCTGTTTGCGCTGCCGGGTTCGCTGAGCGCGCAGACTTTTCGTAAATGGACGGGAGGAGCCTCCGATGACGGCTTTTTTACTGCTTCAAACTGGGACCCGCTGGGGGTTCCGCAGGCGAATGATACTGTTTACTTCGCGGGAGAACCGGGCGAGAGCTTTCACGCGACGGTTTTGAATCGGCAGGGGTCGGTGGCCTGGGTGGCGATTTACGGCGGGGATGTGACGCTGACGATTGGCGCGGGCGGGCGGTTGACGACGGATAAGCTCCAACTGGCGTTAGATGGCGTGGTGGAAATTCAGGATGGAGGTGTGCTGGAGACGGGCAGCCTGGTGACGATCGGCGATAGCTCTGACCAGACGAACGCCCCAAGGGTGACGGTGAGCGGCGCGGGGTCGCAGTGGGTGCATGCGGGGAGCGATTTTCTGGTGGGATATCAGGGCGGTGGACAACTGACGGTGGAGGATGGCGGCGTGGTCTCGGGCAATCGGTTTTATCTGGGCGCTTATGAGTATGACGTCCCGTATGGAGGAGCGATGGCGCTGAGCGGGACGGCGGCGGGACGGGGGGCGCTGTGGGCGTCGGAGGTGGTCGCAGGGACCAATGGGAGGCTGGAGATGGACGGCGGGGTACTGGTGGCTAAAAACGGCGGGCAGCTCCTGACGGGCTTTGGCTATGGAGGGGAGGGGGTGCTGGTGAGCAGCGGCGAAGGCGCCTTTTTCGACACGCAGGAGTTCACGTTGATGGAGGATGCGGTTTTTACGGGGAGCGGCGGACTGACGAAGCTGGGGAGCGGCTCACTGACGTTCTTTGATGCGCAGACGTATACGGGAGCTACGCTGGTTTCGGAGGGGACGCTGAGGCTCTATGCCGGCGCTGCATTCTCTACGATTGCGGTGGCGACGGACGCGACGCTGCGGCTCGAAGGCTATAGCCAGCAAAGCGTGGGGGGGATCACGGGATCGGGGCATCTGGTGCTCAGCAATGAGGTGCGGGTAGGGCTGAATGATTCCTCGGGCTCTTTTACCGGTACGGTGACGGGAAGCGGTATGCTGATCAAGGAGGGGAGCGGGACGCTTGGGTGGTTTGGTACGTCGTCGTACACGGGGACGACGGTGATCCGGGAGGGGTGGATCGAGACGGATGCGGACCATCGCTTTGGCTCAGGGGATCTGGTTTTCGATGGCGGCGGGCTGCGGTTCAACACCGCTTTTGATGATCTCCGGGCGTTTACGCTGGCAGAGGGGGGCGGCGCTCTGGATACAAACGGCTTTGATGTCACCTATGGGCATGACCTCACGGGCGCGGGCGGGCTGACGAAGGTGGGCAATGGACGGCTGATCCTTCTCGGTACGCTTGGGTATGATGGAGGGACGACGGTGCGCGGAGGGGTGCTTGATCTTACGGCGCATAGTGCGGTGCATACGCTTTTCCTCGCGGGCGATGCGGGGAGCGAGGTGGCGCTGGGCGATGGCGCGACGCTGACGCTTGAGGGGACGCCGGAGGGGGAGAGTTACGCGGGGGCGATCAGCGGTGATGCCGCACTGGTGAAGACGGGCGATGGCGTTCAAGGGCTATCGGGGAATAATACTTATACGGGAGGAACGCGGGTGGTGGCCGGCTTGCTGGCGATTGACGCCGATGGTCGCCTGAGTACGGGAGGGCTGATGCTTGATGGGGGCGGGATTCGCTATGCCGCCGCATTCGATGATTTGCGGGCGTTCACTTTGGGCGCGAATGGGGCTACGCTCGATACGAATGGCTTTGATGTCGTTTATCAGGAAGATATTTCCGGCAGCGGGGCGTTGACCAAGGCGGGAGAGGGGCGGCTGCGGCTTGCGGGGCAGAATAGCTATAGCGGTGGGACGTTTGTCAAAGGCGGATGGCTGGAGGTCGATGGTGACGCCCGGATGGGGACGGGAGGGCTTACGCTGGATGGCGGCGGGATTCGCTATGCCACGGGTTTTCATGATCTCCGTGCTTTTGCGCTGGGCGAGGGGGGAGGGGGGCTTGATACGAATGGCTTTGACGTGACCTATGGGCACGCGATCTCCGGTAGCGGGGGCTTCACGAAGGAGGGCAGCGGGATTCTGACGCTGGCGGGCGAGAATAGCTATACTGGCGGGACGACGGTAAAGGGGGGAGTTCTTCGTGCGGGGACGCACGGGGCTTTTGTGCAGGATAGCGCCTACACGGTGGACGGAGGACGGCTTGATCTTTCGACGTATACGACGTTCGTAATGAGTCGTCTTTCGGGGGAGGGGGGCGAGGTGGCTCTTGGCGACGCGCTGCTGACGGTGGATCAGGAGACGGATACGGCTTTCTCGGGGACGCTCTCGGGGAGTGGTTCGCTGACCAAGGAGGGCTCGGGGAATCTGACGCTGAACGGGAGTAATACCTATAGCGGGGGAACGGTGGTGGAAGGTGGCCTGATCACTACCAACGCGGATAATCGCCTTGGGACGGGGACTCTGACGCTTGACGGCGGGGGCATCCGGTATGGAACGGCGTTTCATGATCTGCGGGCGTTTGTCATGGGGAGCAATGGGGGGACGCTCGATACGAATGGCCATGAGGTGACTTACGCTCATGATATTACTGGCCCGGGGCGCTTTACGAAAGCGGGAGAGGGCGTTCTCGAATTGACGGGGACGCAAACGCATACGGGCGGGACTGCTGTGACGGGAGGTCTGCTGGCGATCGTCTCGGACGATAAGCTGGGCTTTGGGGAACTGGTGCTGGACGGAGGCGGGATTCGCTTTGCAACGGCTTTCAATGATCTTCGCGCGTTTACGCTGGGGGATGGAGGCGGCGCTCTGGATACGAACGGCTTTGATATTGAGTATGCTCACGATATCAGCGGAGAGGGGGGCCTGATCAAGATGGGGGCGGGGACGCTGACGCTGCTCGGGGCGGCCTCTCATGAGGGGATTACGGAGATCCAGCAGGGGGTGCTTCGGGCGGGAGCGGCAGAGGCGTTTTCCGCCGGGAGCTTTTATTTTCTCAGCGGCGGCGATCTGGACCTGAACGGCTATGCTGCTACTATCGGCGGGCTGGGGGGAGGCTCGGGGAGCGTGCTGCTCGGGGATGTTGACCTGACGGTTGATCAGGGGGCCGATGGCTCTTTCGAGGGGACTCTCGACGGGAGCGGGGGCCTGATCAAGACCGGCACCGGTACGCTTTCGCTTGCAGGGGAGAATCGGCTGACGGGCGGCATGGTGATCCGCGAAGGGCTGATCGGGATCGACCGTGACGAGCGTCTTGGCAGTGGATCGCTGGTGCTGGACGGAGGCGGTATTCGCTATGAGACGGCTTTTGATGATCTTCGCGCTTTTACGCTGGAGGCAGGCGGCGCGACTCTGGATACGAACGGCTTTGATGTTGCTTACCAGCATGCGCTTGCGGGGGATGGAAGCTTCACCAAGTCGGGGGCGGGAGTGCTGACGCTTCTGGCGGCGAGCAGCTATGGCGGACCGACGATGGTGAACGGCGGTACGCTTCGCGCGGGAGACGCTTCGGCTTTTCAGCAGAATGCCGACTATATTGTGAATGGCGGTACGCTGGATCTTTCGACGTATACGACGTTTAGCGTCTCGTCGCTTTCGGGCAGCGGCGGGACGGTATCGCTGGGCGACGGTCAACTGATCACTCTTCAGGAGGGGGAGGCTGCCTTCGCGGGGAGCTTGAAGAGTAATCTTCCGGACAGCGCGGGTTTGGGCGGTGCTTCGGGCTTTATCAAGGCGGGGAGCGGGGTGCTGACCTTTACGGGGGTGGATCATGCTTACAATGGGACGACGGTTCGCGAGGGCAAGCTGGTGCTGGATGGCGCGGTGATTACGCATCGCCGCAGTCAGGTGAGCGTAGCCGATCTTGCAGGGAGCGAGGCGGAGCTGGAGATTGTGAATGGCGCGGTGATCAATGCGCACCAGTCCGTCGTGGCAGGGGGCGTAGGTAGCGAGGCGTCTGTTCTGATCTCGGGGGAAGGCTCGGTATGGAATCACGAGGGGGCGATGCTCGCTACGCCGGGATGGCCGACGCTTGTCGGCGCCACTCTTACCGTGGGAGATGAGGGGATCGGGCGGATGACGATCACGGATGGCGGAATGCTCCGAGTGCAGTCGATCACTTTCGGGTTGGAAGTGCAGGGAACGGTTTATATTGGGAACAAGAATCTCGGGCATGTGGTGGTTCGCGATGGAGGGGTGCTCGAATCGGGTAATATCGTTCTGGGGAATATGGCTTCCGGAGGCGGGATTCTGGAGGTGTATGGCGGTGTCAACGGTCAGGGTGAGGTGCGTACTTCCCGCGTGACGGGCGGAAACGGCGCGGCGGGTCTGGTCTTCGATGGGGGGAAGCTGACGGTGACGGGCTCTGGCACGACGATCGATCAGCGTACGGTGGTGGCGACTTCCACTGGCGGGATGGAGGTTGATACGGGGAATTATGATTCCGTCATTGCTTCCAATATCGACGGAACCGGTGGCCTTGTAAAAATGGGGACGGGGCTTTTGACGTTAAGCGGAAACAGCAGCTATACAGGCACCACGCGCGTTGAGGCGGGGACGCTGCGCGCGGGAAGCGAGAAGGGTCTGGCCCGGGGAGCGTATCAGCTGGAGGGCGGTACGCTCGATTTGAACGGTCGGGCGCTGACGATGCGAGGACTTGAGGGGGCTGAAGAGGCTGGCATCGGGCTCGCCGATGCGGCTCTGACGGTGAATCAGAACACCGATACCACTTATGCTGGTGCGATAACCGGGAATGGCGACTTTATCAAGGAAGGGAGCGGTACGCTCCGGCTGACGGGCGATAATACTTCCTCGGGAGAGACGCGCGTGGCTGGCGGGACTTTGCTGATCGATGGCTCGGCGGGGGATGTGGTGATCGCGGACGGTGGCACGCTGGGCGGTATGGGCGTTGTGGATGCGATGACGCTGGAGAGCGGCGGTCGGCTTGCGCCGGGAGCTTCGCTGGGGACGCTGACGGCGACTTCTCTGAGCTGGGAGGCGGGTGGGGTTCTGAGCTTTGAGCTGGGGGCGGACGGGGCTGCGGATCAACTGGTTCTCAGCGATGGATTCATCCGAGAGGGGGATGGTGTCTATGCTTTTGATTTCGGTAGTCTGGGATGGGAAGCGGGAGGATCATATGATTTGA
>JBEBWR010000038.1:0-18417 GCA_040392045.1 Chthoniobacter flavus
TTAGTTCCGCATTCCCGCCATGACTTCATAGCGTTCGCGCCATTTGGTGAGCGCCAGAAGCCGGGCGCGATCATAGGTACGGATCGCTCCGTCGAGGCAGATGACGTCCACGTGCTCCGCGTTGTAAAATTCGTCGGTTTCGATAAAGTTCTCGGAATAAAGCGGCGCGCGGGGGTGGCCGTTCATCCGGTCATTGTAGAAGCCATCGGGCGGCTTGGAACTGGTGGCCAGCGCGGGTTCGCGCTCGTCTTTTGCCGGGAGGTAATAGCTCAGGTAGCCGATGCGGTAATCTCCGATGCCGGTTAGTTGGAAGAACTCGCCCTTGATGCGGGAGATCGTCCGGCGGTTGAGCGGCGAATACATAACGTCAGGGGTATCGAGGTAGCCTTTCTCTTCTTTGGAGATACCCCACTCCTTGCTATAAAGCCTCGCGGGCGGCTTGCTGGAGTCGAGCGCGGTGCCAACGGTTTGCTCGCGGCGTCCGCCCCGGAGGTTTGCGGGGATGAGTCCCTGATGATCCGCCGCATAAGTGGTGACGGCGACGCCGATCGACTTGAGATTGGCGATGCTCCGGGCGCGGTCCGCCGCTTCCCTCACCTTTCCGCTGACGCCGAAGAAGAGAGCGACCAGCGCGAGGACGACGGCAACAACGACGATCAGCTCGATCAGCGTGGCTCCGGCCTGCTCTCTGCCGATGTAACCCGGGGCGCGACCATTCATAGCTGTGCCTCCTCCAGAGCGGCGGTGGGGAGAATGACGAGACGCTGAACCCACACTTCCGAAGCGCCCTGCGTGCCGGTTGTCATCAGGCTGGCTCCGGCGATCCGCTCCGGCAGCGGCCACTTTCCGGAAGGCCCCATGGCGACATCGTGGACCTCCAGAAGCGGCGCATCCTGCCCCAGCGCCCAGACCTTGAGCGTGGCGGGGACGGCGGAGGAACCAAAGCGAAGGCTCATCACGACGCGGTACCATTTGCCAATCTCCAGTTGGCCAAGCGCCTTGCTCTGCCCCCGGGAGAGTACGGCGAACTGACCATCCTCCTTCACGTCAAAGCGTACGGCGGAGAACCGTCCGGCCTCGGTCTCGGCATTCGAGAAAAAGCTGAAGGAAACACCGCCCGACCGGACGCAGAACTCCGCCAGCACCGACGCTTCCCCGTCGACGGCGGGGAGATTCCGGCGGGTGCGGATGCCGCCGCTCTCCGCTTCGAGTTGCAGGCAGAGTCTGCCGGTCTCCGGGTCGCGGGCGATCCGGTCCTTCACGGTGGAGTTGTTTCGCACCCAGTTCGGCTGTTGCTCCGTAAAGGCGCTCCCCTCGGCGAAGCGGGCGAAGTCAAACTTGACCACCGCCGCCTGCGCGGGGCGGGCCAGACCGCAGCTAAGGATTCCCAGAGCCAATAGCAGATAGCGATTCATCATTTCGAAAAGGGGGGATTTAAGGTTTCACTTCATAGAGGCGCGCACCCGAGGTGATGAAGATGCGCCCCTGGGGGGTTACAGTGCCATAGAAGATGCTTTGAGGCAGCTTGCCCAGGAGGTTCCAGCGATAGGTCCCGGGGGTCAGCTCGACCAGATCATTTGTGAAAAATCCGATGATCTTTCCGTCCGGAGCATGATGCAGGATGCGCGGCCCCTGCTTGCCGCCGGAGGGGTTGCCGAAGCGGGTGGCGAGGTTTTCCTGATGGATCACTTTGCCCCCGGCGTAGACGAAGTAGGCGCCCCGATCGGTCACCCCGTGCAGCTTGCCTGCGCTGTCGACGATGAGGTCGCGGATCTCTCCGTGCTTCGGCACCGGGACAAGCGATTGAACGACCTTACCCTCCTCCGGCGACCAGATCAGGAGCTTGGCTTCCGTGGCTTTAACCTCCCCGCCGTTACCGGGTTCGATCGTCGTGCCGATTGCCAGATGCCCATTGGGAAGCAGCGCGATGGCGTTCACGGAAAGGTCCGGAGCGAGGTCGGTGGCGTAGACCTCGCGGCTCTCCCCGGTCTGCCGGTTGTAGATCAGCATGCCGCCGCCGGTAAATCCGTAGCCGGGATTTCCTCCGATATAGACATCGCGACCGTTCGGATGGATGAAGAGCACGTGGGGGCGACCGATATTCCGCCCGTCCGCCCGGGCCACCGTATGCGGATTGCTTCCGAGTTGATCGGTGTACGGTTTGGAGAGATCGAAGTGCACCAGCGTGTTTCCCCGGCCGCCATAGATCGCGCCGAAGAAATCGCTCCCGTCGACTCCGATGGCATTCATGTGCCCGTTGATGCCGGAGAGGCCGGTGTGCCGCCGTTCCCCGGTGTCGGGGTTGATGCGGTAGAATCGCAGGGGATGGCCGCTGGAGCCGTAGAGGACGCCGTCTTTGTCCGAGGTGATGCTATAGACCTTTGCGCCGCCGGTCTGGTAGCTGAGCGGGACTTCGGTCTTCGTGCCGTCTGCGGCGGCGGTAATGAGGCGCTTCTGTTCCAGATCCAGCTTCACCAACTTGCGCCCATCGGGCCAGATCGCGCTGAAATCATCCTGTCGCCCGATCTGCTCCTCCTCAAAGGCGGCGGGATCGGAGACGACCCCGACCAGCTTGCCTCCCGAGAGCTTCATCCATTCGGCGGCTTTGAGAGGATAACGTGCGTAGACCGCGCCGTCCCTGCCGCGACGGACTTCCGGCTGCGTTCCGCTGACGGGAGCCTGCTGATCGGGATAGCGAAACTCCTTCTTCTTTCCCGTGGCGATCTCTACGCCAACCACTACCGCTTCGCCATAGCCGACGCCTCCGTAGATCCACCCCTCCTGATCATAGGCGATGTCGAGCACGTAGAGCGCTTCCTTCGCCTTTTGAAGCTGAGCGATGTCGCGGAACTTCCGCGTACCCTGATCGTACTCCATGACCATCGCTTTGGGGTAGCCACCGATATAGATCTTTCCGCCGGGCGCTTCGGTGATGGAGAAGCCGGTAGTGTCCGCGCCGCCGCCTTCGCTGGTCAACCCTTTCTCCCCGAGCTTCGGATCGTAACGCACGAGCTGCTGCCCGATATAGGTATAGAAGATGCCGTCCTTCGCCACGAGCCAGCGGAAGGGGACTGCAAAAGCAATCTCCATGGAAATGTCGGGCACCAGCTGGAAGCTTTCGCCGGTGAGCGCGTTGACCACGAGCAGCGAACTCTTGGGGTACTCTTTCGGCGAGCCGTGGGTCAGCCAGACGGCAAAGAGCGGCTCGCCGTCCTTGCCCGTCAGGGCCGCGCCGCCCCGGCTCCTGCCGATGGGCGCGGGAAATCCGAGGTCGATCAGCTCCATCTTTGACGATGCTGCGGGTTCGGCCTGTGCCGGGGTCATCACTAAAAGGCCCAGCAGCAGTGCCATTGACCATGATCCGAGGAGAGTTCTCATATCGCTTGGGGAAAGATTCCGGTATCTGAGGTTCTGTTAACGCATCCGCCGATGAAAGCCCCAGAGCAGTCCGGAAGCGAGCACGATCAGCCCGACGGCGGACGGCTCCGGGATCACGGCGACCTGCCAGCCGCCCGCTTCGTTGAAATCCGCGAAGGACCACGATAGCCCGCCCTCCAGCTCCGGAGCGAACCAATGCGCAAAGCTGCCGTCGATGTTTGCGGTCACGCCGTCAAACAGGACCCATCTGTCGCCCGATACGGGGGTGTAGCCGTCAAACTCCAGCCGCAGCGTCGCGTCGCTCAGCTCAAGGGCTCCTTCGGCGTCGAGCAGGAAGAGCGGGGCGTCGCTTTCCGATACGAGCGTAAAGGTGATCTCGCCCTCCAGCGTCATCGCGGTCGCCAGCGTGAACGCTCCCGTGTCGGCGGAGACGGCGAAGTTGCCGCCGGACTCGACCAGCAGGCGATCCGAGAGGGTTAAGCCGTCGCCGGCGGCTTCCATTCCGGCACCGGAAGCGATGGTAATCGCGGTGCCATCCCAACTGCCGTTTTCTTCAAGAACCAACAGGCCGTCGGAGTGGATCGTCGTGCTTCCTGCGGTTTGCGTAAAAGAACCGCCATCTCCGATAGCGATAAAATTCGCGCCGTCATTGGTTCGGTCCGTCGCATAGCCGTAGACCTCGACGTTGCCGCTGGTTTCCGCCGTCCCGCCATTGCGGACCTCAAAGTAGTTCCCTCCGGCGTTGGTCGCGCCGTTATCTCCGATCTGGATCAGGGCGTCGGTGGCGATGAACTTTGATCCGATCCCTGTTATCGATACCCCATTGGAGTGCGCGTAGTTTCTTGCGCCGACGTAGAAGAGCGCGCTGCTGCCGATGACCTCGAAGGAGCCGCCGGCCTGTACTTCGAGGCGGTTCTCTGTCATTCCGTTGGCATAGCTGGTGGCTCCGGTGCTGTTCGTTCCGATGACAAAATTGCCATTATTGATCAGTCGTGAACCCGCCCCGGAGACGGTTACGCGGTTATCCGAGGAGGTCGCATAGCCGACATACGAGTTTGAGCGGTAAACCGTTGCCCCGGCAAGGATTTCGGCAAAATTCCCGTTCTTGAAGCGTCCGATGCTGAAGCCGGGGTTTGTCCCGGCCTCCAGAACCGTCAGGCCGGAGCCGCTGAATACCACGGAGTTCCCGTCGGGAGATACGGAGCTGGAGCCGACGACCAGCGCTCCGAGGGAGACTGCTGCGGATTCGCCTTCCCCGCTTGGCCCCTCAATCCTCAGGACCGATGCCTGTGAGGAGCTTGGTCCGATGTTGTGCCCGATATTGCTCTGATTCCCTGCGGTAAGCGCTGCGCCATCGGCGAGCGTGAGCGTTACCGAACGCCCACGACCGACGGAAATACTAAGAGCGGCGGCGGTGTCGTCGGTGATCTGAACATTCGCGCCGCCGGAACCGCCGTGGAACTGGACGGCGGTGGTGGCACCAGGCGCTCCGGCGCTCCAGTTCGCCGGAGTGCTCCAATCTCCGTTATTGACTCCCTGCCAGACGGTCTGCGCATGCAGGGAGAGCGAGCCGGAGCAGAGCAGCAGCAGAGAGAGGGAGCGGAGCCGCGCGATGGGAGGGGATGGTTTCTTCATTGTTCTGAGTGGCTTGGGAGATAAGAGGTGTATCTCAGGGTTCCCGAAGAGGATGCCACCATCGCTCCGGGAATCCTATGCACATATCGCGATTTTTTTTGCACTATCTGATGAACACAACTATAAGCTTCTCGCGTGAATCCCCTCGCCCCACCGGAGTTTTATGATGCGATTGAGCGTATGGGCTTCCTTTTCACCCGATGGGGACGCGACGCGAAGTGGCCGCGCGGACATGCGATCTCGCGGGCCATTATGAAGATGCGCCTGATCGATTTTACCCTTTGGTATTTCTTTCAGGGGAAGGGCGGGATCATTGATCACCAGACGGGCCGTCACTATCCGCTACGGGCAGGCGTCTGCCTCTGTATGCTGCCGGGGATGGACCTCGAAGTCTGGCAGGACGACGATGATCCGCTGGGAGACGCTTTTATCCATTTCGATGTTTTCCGAAACGGAAAGAAGCTTCCGTCAGCGGCATGGCCGATCCATCCCTTCTATACGGAAGTGACCAATGCGGCGTTCACCGATCAGCTCACCCGCAATGTCCTCGCAGTGCTCAATCATAGTCGGCGCGCAGGAACAGCGGACGACCGGCGCACCACGCTGGAGGCGGAGCTGCTGATGAAGGGGCTCTTTATGCATCTTCACCATGTGCACACGCAGGCTCCGGAAGATCCCGTGGCCCGTCGTCATGAAGAGGCGATTGCGAAGATGCTCGACGAGCTTTACGAAAATCCGCAGCGCTTTCAGCATGTCGATGAACTGGCGCTGCTGAGCGGCTACAGCGCCAGCCATCTTCGCGCGCTTTGTACGAGGATCACCGGCGAATCCCCCGGGCAACATCTCATCCGCGCCCGCATCGAGACGGCCAAGCGCTACCTGCGCACCACGGACCAGAGTATCGGCGGCATCGCGGAAGCGCTTGGCTATGAGAGCATCTTTTACTTCTCGCGGCAGTTCCGCAAGAACGTGGGGATGACCGCGCTCGCTTACCGGCGAGCTGCTCGCGGCAAAGCATTGCAAGAGGATAACTAGCGGCGGATCGGATCGGTCAGCAGGCGCAGGCCATTAAGAACGACCAGCAGCGTACCGCCTTCGTGGCCCAGCACCGCCAACGGTAGCGGCAGGGAAAAGAAGAGGCTGCCCGCGACGAGCAGCGCCATCATGATGATCGCGAAAGCGAGATTCTGCCGGATCACTTTCTGCGTATGCCGGGAGAGGCGGTAGGCCGCAGCCAGTCGCCCCATGTCCTCCGAGAGGAGAGCGACATCCGCCGCCTGAATCGCAATCTCGCTCCCGGCGGCTCCCATGGCCACGCCCACGTCGGCCCGCGCCAGCGCGGCGGCATCATTCACGCCATCGCCGACGAACGCCACCCTTTGAGTCCCGGCCAGTTCACTCACGAGGTAGACCTTGTCTTCCGGCAACAGTTCGGCATGAACCGCCTCGGGGGAAAGTCCGAGCTGCGCTCCGATCCGCAGCCCGACGGAGTGACGGTCGCCGGTCATCATCACCATCGTCTTTACGCCCGCTTCCCGCAGCGCCTCCAACGCGGAACGGGAGCTGGCACGGAGGCGGTCCGCCGCGCCAATGGCTCCAAGGACCCGCGCTTCACGCCCCACCCAGATGACCGTCTCCGCCGCTCCCGACAGGACGGCCAGCCCGGGATGATCGACCGCAGCTCCCATCCGCGCGGCCAGTCGGGTGTTCCCGGCCCATACACGCCCTTCGTCGGTCCACCCCACCATCCCTTCGCTGGGCAGCGTATGCGCATCGCGGACCGGGACAGGTGTGATCCCCCGCTCGACCGCCATGCGGCGAATGGCTGCCGCCACGTGGTGCTCGGAGTGCGCTTCCACTCCGGCGGCAAGAGCGATCAGTTCCTCCTCGGGAATGAGCGGGATGAGGCGGGTCACTTCCGTTCGTCCGGTGGTGAGCGTCCCGGTCTTGTCAAAAGCGAAGGCGGTCACCTCCGCCAGCGTCTCCAGCGCGGCTCCGCCCTTGAAAAGCACTCCCCCTCGCGCCGCCGCCGCGAGAGCGGAGAGGATGGCCGCCGGAACGGAAATGACAATCGCGCAGGGGCTGGCGGCGACCAGCAGCGTAGCCGCCCGGTAGAGCGCGCCGTGCAGCGGCTGTCCCATCCAGAGGAATACCCCAAAGGCAGTCAAGGTACCGAGTAATACCATCAGTGTATAGCGCTGGCCGAACCATTCGCTGAATCGCTCGGAGGGCGCGCGGGAAGCCTGCGCTTCGGTCACCAGCGCGATCATGCGGGCCACGGTACTGTCCGCCATGCTGCGGGCCACCCGAAAGGTCAAAACGCCATCGATATTCACCGTGGCCTCGAAAACGTGATCTCCCGCGCTTTTGCGCACCGGGACCGACTCTCCCGTGATGGTCGCTTCATCCAGCGACCCTTCGCCTTCGAGGATCACGCCATCAACGGGCACCCTTGCGCCGGGACGGAGAAGAGCGGTATCCCCCGGCAGCAGCGCGCTCGCGGGCACTTCGACCACCTCTCCTCCCGGCCCCACGCGCAGGGCGGTATCGGGACGCAGCGCCATGAGCGCCTCCACCGCCCGTCGCGCCCGACCCATTGCACGGGACTCCATGGTGGTGGAGAGACTGAACAGCGTCAGGAGCACGGCTCCCTCCAGCGCCGCTCCAACGATGGCAGCCGCCACGGCGGCGGTCACCATCAGCAGATCGATATCCAGCACCCGCTCCCGCCAAAGCGCGGAGATTGCCCGCCAGCCCGCAGGAATCCCGCCCGCCAGATAGGCGAGCACCAGCCCGGCAACACCCCACGGACCGGAAAATATCCAGACATCCAGAGCGGCCAGCCCCGTCCCGATCAGAGTTGCCCCGGAGAGCAATAGCTGGAGATGGTCAGACGAACGGTCCGGGGTCATAAGGGAACGAAAGGAATACCGTAGGGATACTCCATTTCGCTACCGGAATAAAGCGGTTAGAGCGTCACCCAGTCGCCCTCCACCCGAAGGAATCCCGCGAATTGTCGCAGCGCTTTCTCCAGCCGGGCGGCATCCGTCCCGCCGATCCAGATGATCTCCTTCCCGGTGGTGGGGTCGGAGAGGTTGCGAATCCAGGAGTAGGACTCCGGGATCGCGCCGAGCTGCCCTCGAAGGCTCTCCGGCAGCCCGGGATCGTCCAGCGCCGCGACAACGATCGCGACCTTTGCATCGTCTTTCGCGATTGGCAGTTCCAGCGAAGAGGCGGCGCGGATCACCTCCTGCGCGCGCTCGGCCGAGGCGGTGGAGACGAGCGCGGCGACGGGTTCGCCCTTTTGCACGAGCGGCGTCTGATGCCAGAGCAGGTCGGGCTTCAGGTTTGCTTTGCGAATCGGTTCCCGCAGGGCTTCGAGGATCGCCAGCACTTCGGCTTTGGCGGCGACATAGGCGTCGCGGTCCGAGCGGATAAAGACGCCCGGGCGGTCCTCGCGCCGGGTCCAGCGCAGAATCGCCTCCGGCTGGTCGTCAAGAATCCGCCCCGCACGCTGGCGCAGCTCCGCAGGTACGGCGTCGCCGAGCCGGTCAAAGTACCAGCTCATCACAGCAGCGAGGTTCGCCTCTTCCAGACTCTCGCGCATGCCTTCCACGAAAGGGCTGGTGACCAGCGGTGCATTCAGATCGTCCTTCCGCAGGTAGGAGACAAAACGCTCTCCGGCGACGCCCCGGTCGAGGGAGTATTCCGTGTAGTAAAGCCAGCCTTTGAAGTAAGGATTGGGCGCGCAGTAGTTGCTGCCCAATCCCCAGGCCTCCCAGCCGATCATGCGCGATTCGCTGGCGTTCTTCCGGATCTCCGTACCGCGTCCTTCGCCTGCGCCGTACGTGCCGATGAGCGCGCCCGGGTTGATCTTCACTTCGCCGCTGCGGACCCACTTCACCAGTTGAAGCACATGCTGGCGATTAAGCGTCCATGCGCCGACATACGGGGCCAGATCCCGGGCCAAGGCGAGGTCTTCGCCCACGCTGGTTGTAAAGCTCGACGTCGTCTGCCAGCCGGATCGCGCCAGTTCACGACTCCACGGGATGAAGCGCTCCCGAAGCTCTCCGGCGCTCATCTCGTCGCCCATCGAGGCGTAAAATTCGCGAATTCCTTTATCCCGCAGATAACGGGAAAACTCCGAGAGATACCAATGGCGTACGGCGGCGCTTTCCTCTTCGGAAAGCTTCAGTGATTTGAGGACCCCGTTCATCGCGTCCACGGCTCCCTGCGTTACACGGAAGTAGCTGAGCCGATGCTCCAGCGCCGCGTCGATAAAGCCGTCGAATGCTGAAAAATCGATGAACGGCCCCTTGCCGGAGGTGATCGCCTCCAGCCGCTCGCGAACCAGCCGCGCATGGAACGGCGCGCCGTCCACCTTAAGGCTGGCGGGGCGGATTGCGTTGATCAGGCTCCATTCAAACCCGAGGTCGCGTAGGTTTCGCTTGAACCGCATCGCTTCCTCGGGGCGCTCCACGTCGCCATAGACATGGCCGAAGGGCTGGGCGGTGATCAGCTTCCGCGTGGGTACTTTCACGGGGTGCACCCGGATCTCCAGCGCTACCTCTCCCGCCGGGGCTCCATCCACGGCAAACGAAAGCCGGCCCCGGTAGCTGCCCGGCTTGGCTCCGGCGCTATGGAGCTTTAACCAAAAAATGCGGGTTTCCCCGCTTGCGATCTTCACTGCGCTCTCGCCCTTCGGCTCCACTGCCTCGGGCGGCATTAGCCAGAATGGGGACTCTCTGGCGATCTCCGGCTGCTTTGGCCACGGGATCGGGTCGGGCCGATCCTGCACGTAGAGCGTCATCGCCTCCGGGGGAAGGTCTCCGCTTTCGATCTTCCATGAGACTTTTCCGCCGCTGCCAAGGTCGGTGAGATTCAACTGCACGGCCTCGTACTCTTCCTGCGCCAGCTCCACAGCCAGGCGATTTTTAAGCTCCTCGCCGGAAGGAAGCGGCGGGGCGAAAATCGCCTGTGTCTCCGTCCCCCGCTGCCACTCGCGGTCCCATACCAGAAAGCGCTGCCCCTGCTTCTGCCAGTCGGTCTTCAATGCAGCGTACCACTGAGCGTAGGTCAGCGGCTCCGCCTCCCCGATGATATTCCGGATCAGCGCGATGTAGTGCGGAGAGTCCGCGCGATCCACTGATTTCGGCAGTCGCAGGCGGAAAAGCTCACTCCCGAGGTAGTAGACCATCCCCTTCCCCACCTTGCGCCGTGCGGCCAGAGCAACCTGTTCGTTCCCCATCAGCACTTCGACATCGCCCTCAAAGCTGCTCACCCCCTGCTTCCCCGCGCTCCAAGTCGGCAGCGATCCATCCTCCCGCAGCACCCCCTTCATCACGGGGTCCTCCGATGCCGCTTGAGTGATCGTCGCGCTACGGATTCCTCCCGCCTTCATTCCCAGCCAGTCATGCAATGCCGCCGCTGACTCCTCGCCCGCCATCGCCTTGGGGGCCGAGTGCATCAGCAGCAGTCGCCCGCCCTGCTCCAGATAACGCCGGATTGCGCCCTGCTCCTCCTCCGTGTACGGACGCGACTGCGAATGGCAGATCACCACGAGCGCGTAGCGGGAGAACTCCTCCGCAGGCAGAAAACTCCCGCGCGACTCAAAAACCCAGTCGGCATGGTCGAGGATATTGCGAGTGATACTGACGACATCGTACTTCCCATAAGCATCGCCCACCAGCGCCAGCGGTTTCGCAGGGAGTTCCTCCGCGTTCATCGCCCCCGCCGCGCCGACCATTGCCGCCACCATCACGACCGCGCGCCCCCCTCTCCGCCGTGCGACGAGCCATCCGAACGCCCCCGCTACCAGCAGTACCACCGTGGACGGCTCCGGGATCGCCGCCGTAGTCAGTACGAGATTGTTCCCCACCTGCCTCAGCTCCACATTATAGCCATCGATCACTCCGGAGGTATCCTCACCCAGACTCCCCAACAGTCCCGACGCCCCTTCAAACAACAGATAATCCCCGGCGGGCGCTCCGAGGAACTCGAAAGTGAAGCGATGGAGATCGAGCACTCCGTTACCGATATCAAGCAAGCCGTCAATCAACTGAATGTGGGCCGAACCAGCCCCAATCGACATCCCGATCTGGAGCGTATCCGCGAGCGCAAGCGCGCCTCCGCCAAGGTTAAATCGGAGATTCGCCTCTTCATCACCGGCGAGCAGCGCGCCGCTCAAGGTCACGTTTTTCCCGCCGGAGATGACCACGCCATTTCCCTCAAGTTCGTGCGCATAACTATAGGATGCCGCGGTGACCGCGCTGACATCCAGGACCCCGTTTTCGCCCAGTTCCACTCCGGCAGTGGTGGCCACTCCGCCGCTCCCGTCGAGCGCGAGCGTCCCGCTCACGATCCGCATCCTTCCGGTAAAGGTATGCGCCGTGTTGAACGTCGTCTTTCCGCCGCCGGTCACCTCGACATCGCCGTCGCCGGAGAATGTGCCGGAGTAGGTTGTATTCCCGCTCTGGTTAAAGCGCACGATTCCGTTCGATTTCGTCGTGACGCTCAGGCTCTGCGCGGTCGCTCCCGAGTACTCCAGAGAGAGAATCAGCTTTCCGGTACTGTTGATGTGCTCGACAAACGCAAGATTCCCGCTGCCGCTGATCCGGCTGCTCATGGTGATCGTGCGATTGACGCTGCTCTGGGCCACCTCGCTGATCCGGATCTTCGAGCTCGTCGTATTCTGTAACCACGAGTAGCCGGTCGACCCTGTCGTGGAGATGGCGAGATCGGAACGGAGGGAAAGCGTCGAGTCCGTGGTTTTCTGCACGGCACCAAGGCCGAGCGCATGGAGATGATTCGCGATCAGTTCCCCGGAGCCCCCAAAGCTCAGAAAGCTGGCCGCGTTGGAACCGTTGAACGTATACGTCCCGGTTCCCGTGATGGTCATTTGCCGCGACCCGGTCCCGAAGGTAGTAAAGCCTCCGTTGAAGATCAGGTTATTGGTCGTTCCAATGGAGAGCGCCAGCGCGGTATCGATATCCTCATGGCCATAGCTGATCTGGTTGTTGAAGGTGACCGTTGCTGTTGCTTCAGAACCCGAGCTGCTGTTGATGTTCCTCGTGGCGATCCCGGTCGTCCCCACGATTCGCAACTCCGCGCCGGTGAAGGTCAGTTGACGGTTCCCGCTGGTGACAAAGTTCAGGCTGGCGATATTTGCGGGCGCCGTGAGATTGATCGTAGCCGGAGCATCAGCCATCGAGCTGGTAAAGCGTGTCTGCTTTGAAGTATCGGGCAGGCCGTTGCCCCAGTTGTCGACATCGGACCATGTGGCTCCATCGCCGTTGCCGTTCCATATCGTCGATTGCGCGGAAAGCGGAAGGGTGGAGAGCGCCAGCGCTGCGGCTGCCCGGATTCCCATTGCAATGACCTTTGGCGGGGAAAAGAACCTGAGGGGTTTCATAGCATTGATGGTGACCACAGAGTACCAGATATTCGTTTTTGTTGTAAACAGGATTTTAAAAAGGAGGCTGTTCAGCCGCTACTCTCCGGTAATGATATTGCGGATCAGGCGTATCCAGCCTTCGGTTTCGCCCTCTTTTCCCCGCTCCTTGCCGGTCCTCAAGAGCCGGAAAAGCTCGCTTCCAAGGTAGTACACCCGCCCCTCTCCGAGGGACTGACGCCCCACCAGAATCGCCTGATCCGTCCCGGCGATTTTCTCCCATCCGGCCTGATCCTTCAGCAGCACGTTGCCCACCAGCCAGAAGGGGGAACCACCCGGCTCTACGACATCGCGCAGAATCGCCGCATCCGACTGGTGAATAGTGGAGGCCGGATTCGCCCGGTCATAACGGCTGACGCCGAATGGGCCGCTGCCACGTCCCACCGCCGCAAACCGCTGCGGGGCGTTCCGGATCAATAGCAGCCGCCCTCCTTTTTCCACGTACCCGATCACGGTTGCCGAATCGCTATCGGTATAGTCGGCAGCCCCCTCAGCATTGCCCGCGAGGATCACCATCCGGTAGCGGGAGAACTCCTCCGCCGGAAGGTGCTCTGCGAACTGCTGATAGGCGACCTCCGGCAGTTCCTTTTTCAAGACTTGCGCAATGATCGCGTCCATTTCCCGCTGGGCAAAGCTCTGGCCTCCCACGATAGCTATCGGTAATTCGTCCGCGGTGGCCACATGCCCTAACAGCAGTAGCACGCTCGCAGCGGCGAGAAGAACGGTTTTCAGCATTGGTCGTATCATGAGGATTGTTACTGGCCTTTCCCGTGCCAGAAGGGGTTAACGGTAGCTTCGCTTTCGCCGAGGACCGCCAGGTAGGTCATGACCCGCACGCTCCCGTCTGCGAACGCCACGTTGACCAATCCCCCGTGACGCAGGGCCAGCGCCTCGCCGTTTTCCTTGCCGGCCATCATGGCGGGGTTGACGATATAGTGAGCATCGTACTCGATATAGAGCATTGTCCGGCTGGGCCGCTGTACCGCGGCGCGATTCGGCATGGAGTAGACATTGCCGCTTCCGGGCGCGAAGACGTTCTGCGCATAGGTGAGTCCGTAGCGGATGGCCGCCTTCACGCCATCGGGCCAGGTATAGGAGCTTGGCGTGTAGACCCCGAGGTGGCGGTACTTGCCCTCAGGAAGATTCTGCCGGGAGGCGGGGCAGATAAAGGGGCTTTTCATAAAGTTGGGGTCGCCCGCTCCATAAACATCGCCGAGGTAAGGAATCAACGCATTGGAATAAATCGGCCCCCCGGATTTGCTGGGCGGCCAGTCGCCCCGGTGATCCGCCGAATAGGTGGCGGAGGCCACGGAGATCGTCTTGAGATTGGCGATGCACTTCGACTGATTCGATCTCCCCATGACGCTTCGCGTCGCGGAAAACAACAGGGAACCAAGCGCCGCGACGATTGCAATCGCCAGCAGAATCTCAAGGAGAGAAACACCTCTGCAAGAGGCCACGAAAACATGCCGGGGAGACATAAGTGACCACAAGGTACCACTTCACGATTTTAGTTGTCAACCCCCTTCATGAACCGAACGGAAGGCTATAGCTCCCGACAGGTCGCCCCTTTGACGGTCCCCGGGGGGATCAGCTCCTGCACAGGCCCTTTGACGAGCCCGTGACTCAGCTCGGAGAGCGCGGAGAGGCAGCGCACGATCACCTCGCGGTCCGGGTAGACCAGACCGCTCCAGCGTGTGGTCAATTCATCGAACATGTAATGCTCGGTAATAAGGAACGCGGAGAGCTCGTCAGGGATCAGGATGGAGGAACGCTGAAATGCCCGCTCAAACGGGATGGAAAAGGCGCTCCCGGCTACAATGACCGCCGTGAATCGCCGCTCTGCCAGAAAGGAGACGATGGCCTCCTCCAGCATCGACGCTTCCGCCGAAGGCAGCAGAAGGAGATTCTCCTCACGACATGGCAGCCCCGCATCCTGCAAAGCTTTGCGATAGCCATCGCTGGCGATCTTCATGAACTCCTGATCGATATGCCCGGTGATGAGAGCGATCTCCCGGTGCCCCAGCCGGATCATCTCCTGCGCGGCGGCAAAGGTCTGCGCCTGATGATCGGGAGAGACAAAGTTCAGCCGCGTACCGCGCAGATCCCGCCCGCCGATCAGGAAAGGTAGCGGAAGACTCTGGAGAAACTCGTTGCTGAAGGCCCTCATCTCATTGATCCAGTCCTGCCGGGGGCGGTAGATCAGGATACCGTCGTAGCCCTGAGGGGGATGAGCCAGCAGATCGCGCAGCATCTCCAGCGTGGGCGCGTACTTGTAGTGCACCTGCCCGTTGCCCTGCACCTCGGCCTCATGAATCAGGTCGTAGTGGCGCGGATTCCCGCCCCAGTGGCTCGCGGCGAAGCGCTCCAGTGCCAGAAAATGGCGAGGGCGGCGACTCGGCGGCTCAAGAATGAAATTCCCCCGCCCGTGAGCGGCGGAGAGGTAGCGGCGCTCAATCAGCGCGCTCAACGCGGCGCGGACGGTCCTCCGGCTGACACCCAGCAACTCGGTCATCCGACGCTCGGAAGCCAGCTGATCGCCGCATTGAAGCCGTCCCGTCTCGATCCATTCCTCGATCTGCGCGGAGATCTGCTGATAGAGCGGCACCGGGGAACCGGTGTCGAGCCGGCCGGTCAACTCCAGCAGGATCGGCTCGGTGCTGTCCGCAGCCGATGCCTCCGACGCTTTGGCCGTCTCTGCTGCTTTGGTACCACGCAAGCCATTGGCTCTTTTCCTCTGCCCGAGGGGGGCAGAGGCTGTCCGTTCCGGAGTCGTATCCGGGGTCTTTTTTACCGTCGCCATCTCTCTATTGCTTAACAGGCAAAGCCTGATCATTCAAGGGCCAACTCCCTTTCGCAGATGAACATCCGCCGTCTTTACGATCCGGAGAGGCCTTGACATTTTAGATAGAAACCACTAGATACCACATTATGCCGAATCTATCGTCCCCCTCCGCGACGCGTCCCGCTGAAATTCCCCGAACCGTGATCTCCGATTCTCCTGCCTGTTTTTTCCGGGCCCTGATTTCCGACGACGAGCGCACGGCGGCGCTGGAGGTGATCGACCGGGCCATCACGACGAGGACCGCCTTTGACCGCTATGGCGGGACGGAGGTGGACGCGTATGAAAAGGAGTTCGCGGCGCATATCGGCTGCCGCCATGCCACGGCGGTCAGCTCGGGAACGGCGGCGGTGCATACGGCGCTGGCGGCACTCAATCTGGAGCCCGGCAGCGAAGTGATCTGCCCGCCGGTGACCGACCCGGGCGGCGTCGGCCCCGTGCTCGCGCATCTCTGTATCCCGGTCTTTGCGGATACGCACCCGGAGAGCTTCAACGTGACGGCTGAGTCGATCGAAGCGCAGATCACGGAGCGCACCCGCGCGATCCTCGTGGCGCACATCGCCGGGGAGCCGTGCGATATGGAGGCGATCATGGCGGTCGCCCGTCGCCGTGGGCTGCCGGTGATTGAAGACGTCGCGCAGGCGCACGACGCCACGCTTCACGGCCAGCGCCTCGGCAGCTTTGGGACGCTCGCCGCCTTCAGTCTGATGAGCGGCAAGCACCATACCTCCGGCGGTCAGGGCGGGATGGTGGTGATGAACGATGAAGCGCTCTACTGGCGGGCCAAGAGCTTTGCGGATCGCGGCAAGTCGTTCGGTCAGCCGGATGTCGGCGGATTCCTCGGCCTGAACTACCGGATGACGGAGCTGGAGGCGGCGATCGGACGGGTGCAGCTCCGGCGGCTGCCGGGGTTCATCGCGCGGCGACAGGAGCTGATCGCCGAGCTGGCGGAGCGCCTGCGGGGTTCGCGGCTTTTTTCCCTCGGCTGGATGCCGGAAGGCGCCGCGTCGGCCTACTGGTTCCTCCGCGTCCGCGTGCGCCTCGGCGGGAGCGATCTGACGAAGGAGGAAGTGACGGGCGAACTCCGGTCGCGCGGACTGCTGGCGGCCCCTACCTATACTTCCATTATCTACGGTCAGCCGTGGTTTCGCGACAAGCAGACCTTTGGCGGCTCAGGCATTCCGTGGACGCTTCCGCAATGTCAGCGGGTACCCGACTACGACGGCTGCTGCCCGAACGCGGAGCAGGCGCTGGCGAATCACCTCATGATCGCGTTCAATGAATCGGTACCCGACGCGGTTGTCGGGCAGATCGCCGATGTGATGCTGGAGGTGGAGGCGCAATTCGCTCATCGTATTCGCTAATTTATTATGCTCCGCCACGCCCTTGCCGCGCTGTTTCTGATGCCTACCTTCCCCCTCCTGGCCGGTGAAGCTCCGCTACAGGGCTTCCAAACCATTGTGGAGCCGCTGCCGTGGTTCGACGCGGCTCCGAACTATGCCGGATACAGCGCGGAGGCGAAGGGACTGGTACCGAATCTGGTGTCGGCGGTGACCTCGCTCCACCGCAAGCCCCTCAAAGAGCCGATGGAGGTCCTGCTTTCGCGCTCGGTCTACCCGGCGGAGGACGGGCACCTCGACGTGATCCTCCGGCTGCGCCGTCCGGAGAGCGGGCAACTGCGGGTCAGCCTTGCCGACGCGGAGGGGCGGGAGATCAGCCGCGCGGAGCACGACTTCTCCGAGGCCGATCAGCTCTTCTTTTCCTATCGCTTCCCCGCTTCCTTCGCCGGGAAGAAGGGAGTGCTCAAGGTCGGCGTCGGAGCGGATGAAGCGACGGCCGCCTTCCGCGTGGCTCCGGCGGTCGCCCTGCCGAAAGCGGGGCGCGTCTCCGTCTCGGTTCCCAATCCGCTGGGCGTCACGCTGGCGGGCACGCCCATGACAGTAGGCATCCCTTTTCCTGCGGGGGTGCTGACATCGACGGATCATCTCCGGCTGGTGGATGAAGACGGGCGTGAGCTTCCGCTTCAAGTCCGCGAGACGGCGCGGTGGTCGCGGTTTGGCACGATTCGCTGGGTGCTCTGTGATTTCACGCTCGACCTTCGCGGAACCGCCCGGGAGCTTTTTCTGGAGTACGGCCCCGAGGTCCGACGCAAGGAGCGCGCGCCGATCCGTGTCGCGGAGCGCGAGGGCTTCCCCGAGGTGGACGCCGGATGGTTGCGGATCGGGAAGGAGGGCATCCGCTTTCGCGATTCGCGCCCGCTGCTGACGGCGGAGGCGCTCCGGGGAGCATTTGTCGAGAGCGTGGAAGGGCTGCAATTCGCGGGCTGGGGGCATCGCTATCAGGTGGCGGACGAAGGTGCGTACCTGATGGATGACGACGCGCCTTTTGTCGTGGAAGAGAGCGGCCCGGAGAAGGTGGTTCTCCGCACGGAGGGCGACTACCGCCAGCGCGGCGAAGGCGGCAAGCGTTTCTGCCGCTATCTGGTCCGCTACGAAATCTTTCGCGACAGCCCGCTGGTCCGCATCTTTCACACCTGGATCTACACCGGCGACGGGAACCGCGATCCGATCCGCTCCATGGGCTGGCGCTTCCCGTTTGCGGAGGCGGAGCCCTCGGGCATCCTCTCCGCGTTCGGCGCGAAGGGCGAGTGGCGAGCCGACTACTATCTGCGACAGGAGCACTACGATCACTACACCCGCTTTGCCTACACGCCGCCGCCCGGGAACGACCCGCGCCTCCCCGCAGTGAACGATCTGCAACCCGCGCGTCCGCTGACGGAAAGCGGCAAGGGCGGGCGCGCCCCGGGCGTGATGGCGGCGCAGCAGGGCGAGGGCGTGTCGGTATGCTTCGGTGTGAAAGGCTTCTGGCAGAACTTCCCCTCCTCGCTCATGCAGGAGAAAGGGGCTATGACCTTCTACCAGTGGCCCAAATACGGCGCGCCGCGCTCACACAGCTTCCATGAAGGCGACGACATCTGGCGGCTCTGGTTTGCGCACGAAGGTGAGGTCCTCTCCTTCCGGCTCCCGGCGGAGCTGACGGAAGGAAGCATCTACCGGGCGGAAGCCGGGGTGGAGCCGCATATCGCCTACGGCCGCCCCGAGTCGGTGAACGC
>JBEBWR010000039.1:0-18300 GCA_040392045.1 Chthoniobacter flavus
TAGATGAAGCGGACCCACATCCCGCCGATGAAGGGCCAGATGCCGCCGTTGTGATAGTGGTGCGGAAGGTTCAGCAGGTTGACGGTGTAGTAGGAGCGCCATTCCGCGTCGCCGGAATGGACCGGCGGGTAGAGATTGGCGACCGGCCACGGCTCGTTGACGCCGACTCCCCACATGAATTTGAAGACCAGTCGCGCGCGGTCGGCATCCAGGATGTTCGTCAGGAAGGCAAGGACGTTGCCGAAGACATCGCACCGCCAGCTGAAGCTGAAGGGCGAGACTTGCGAGATGAGGAACGGTGTGTCGCCGAGCGAAAACTGCTGGTCCGCGAAGGAGAGCTTTGCCCGGGCGTCGGGGGCCAGCATGGTAGAGGGCCAGAAGTTGGCAAGGATCTCTCCCCGGATAAACTGCGAGCGGCTCAGGTAGTGCGACGCCCGCTGGTCCTGATGCAGAAATTCCAGCAGGCGACCATAACAGACATTGGCCCGGTACCAGAGGACTTCGTCGTACAGCACGTTGTAGCTGCGCCCGAAAAGGTCGGTCCAGTCGCCTGCTTCGGGGATCTCCAGCAGTCCGTCGTTATTGCTGTCGTGTGCGGTCAACCAGTCCATTGCCCGCTGGAGAGTGGGGGCGTATTGCTCCAGAAAGGCGATATCGCCAGTATGGCGCACGTAGTGGTAGAAGGCCATGATGGTCCACAGCCCGCCATCAAGGGAGCAGATGCCGCCCACGCCGGAGTAGTCCGGGAGGCCGTCGTCGATGCGTACGTTGCTCGGGATCTGCCCCGCGTCGGATACCGCGTTGAGAAGGGTGCAGAGCGTGGCTCGGGCGGCCTGACGGATATCGTCCGCTCCCAGCTCAAGCGCGGAGATGAGCGTTATCGATCCGTCGCGCGCCCATACGCTGCGATAGTTTGCGCTGGTCCCGGCGTTCGCATTGTCGTCGAGGGAACAGGCGGAGAAGCCGAGCGGCGTGATATTCCGGCGCAAGGCTTCGACGGCTTTCCGGTAGCCGACCCGGATGGTGGAGAGTTCGTCCTCGGAGAGACGCACGCCGGATCGGCTATCGTAGAAGCCGCGCGGCTGCTGCGGTTCGCTCTTCAGGAGTGTCTCATCGCGCACGACCTCTTCGGCTTTACCGATGCCGAAGTGTACCAGCCCCTCAATGACGCCGTCGGCGAAGACGGTGGGCGAGTGGTAGACGGGAAAGTCCACAATCTCCTGATGCAACTGCGGCTGGGCGTTTTCCACCGTGATGCCGCGCACGCCGGGCAGCAGGAACATGCTGGTGTCATTCGCCGTGTCTCCGGCGACGACGACGCGCTCCAGCGGCAGCCCCAGCGTTCGGCATAGCCATGCGAGGGCGTTGCCTTTGTTGGCGCGGGCGGGAAGGACGTCGAGATCGCGCTGGCTGGAGTAGATGACGTTCACATCCAGCCCGGCGGCAGTGAGCTTGTCTGTCAGCTCGGCGATGGTCTCGGGGGTTGCCCGATGGAGATACCAGCTCGACTTGTAAGGGTGCAGGAAATCCGGCGGCTGGCGCTCGACGCCCCAGTGTCGGCTGACGATCTCTTCAATGAGGTTCAGATCCCAGCCTTCGTCAAAAAAGCGGTTGAACTCGTCAAGAGGGCGGTCGGCTTTGACGTCGTAAATTTCGGTGCCGATGCCGCCAATGAGGTAGTCGGGCGCTTCGAGTGTTCCGTCGGCGATGAGGCTCCGCATGTCGGCGACCATGCGCCCGGAGTTATAGACAAGGAGGGGACGGTTCTCGGAGGGAATCCGCTGCCAGAACTGATGAAAGCGCTCGGTGGCTTCCGGGTTGCCCAGCAGGGTGCCGTCCAGATCGGTAGAAAAAAGACGCATTATCGGGAGATGGTATCGAGTTCCCATGACGGGTTTTGCACTCCGCGGCCGCCGCCCCAGATGCCGTGGATGGGGCCTTCATGTAACGGCTCCGGCGGAGCGTCGCGATCTTCGCCCTGAGCCTGCTCGACGGCATAGATGAGCTGCTGCGCGACGCCGCTCCAGGTGAACGACTGGCGGGCCGCTTCGGAGCCGAAGCGCGAGAGCCGACGATGCAGCCCCGGGTAGAGCAGCGGCTTGCACATGGTGACGCCGAGGTCGATGGCGTCAAACGGATCGGCATAGAGCCCGTCGACTCCAAAGCGCAGCACGCGCCAGAGGCCGCCGTGAGTGGTCGCCACGACGGGGGTACCGCTGGCCATCGCTTCCACGGTGGTCATGCCAAACGGCTCGTACCGGCTGCTGAGGACGAAGAGGTCTGCTGCGCGGTAGACGTCGGGAAGGTCTTCCTCGGAGATGAAGCTGCCGAAGACGACCCGATCCGCAAGACCGAGTTCGGCCGCCAGCTCCTGATAGGTTTGCAGCAGCTTTTGCTCGCCGCTGCCGCTCTCTTCCCCGCCGGCGGCGAGGTAGAGCGTGGCGTCGGGGACGCGGGCCGCCACTTCCTTGAAGGCTTGAATCAGAAGGTCGTAGCCTTTATTGCGCGCCATGCGGCCCAGCGCGAGGACGACCTTGCCCTTGAAGCCGAAGCGTTCCCGGATGGCGTCGCGGCTTGGTCCGCTGACGGGGTAGAATCTCGTATCGTCGTAGCCGGGGGTGACCAGCGCGATCTTCCGGGAGGGAACGCCGTAGGCGCTCATCAGCATATCGATCTGCACGGGCGTGGTCGCGATGACGGCTCGTGCCTGCCGATAGAGCTGCTCTTCCGTACGGTTGCGGATGGTGAAGTTGTAGCGCTTTTCGAATCGCTCGCGGTCTTCGGCGAGGTCCGTTTCCATCTGCTGCATTTTCCAGCTTCCGAGCGAATGCGGTGTGTGGAGATGCGGGAGATTGAGCGCGTCGGCGAGCATCTGCCCCCCTACCCCGGCGTCCCAGTAGTGGCTGTTGATGAATTCGTAAACGAGCTGATGACGCCGGATAAAGTCAAAGGCGTTGCGGCTCCACTCGTCCATCGACTCATAGAGGTATTCCTTGGGGATGAACTCTTTGCCGCCGCAGGGGATGCGGATGACCCGTACGTGATCGTTGACGATGTCGATCTCGGGCTGGTCTTCAAACCGGCGCGTCCAGATATCGACGGTGTACCCCAACTGGGCGAGCATCTTGGAAAGCTCCAGCACGTAGACGACCTGACCGCCGGTGTCGGCCATGCCCAGAGGAGGGGTGGCGGCGAAGTAGCCGTGGGTGGAGATCATCGCGATCCGTCGTCGTCCGTCGCCATCGGATGAGGGCGTTGCGGAATCGGAGGCCGGATGAGCGCGGGTGGGGGTGGTGTTGAAGGTGAATGGAGTCGTCTTTTTCATAAAGGAGAGGTGCGTACTTTTGAATATCGCCGCTGCGGGATGCGTGGCGTGGTTTCTGCAAAAAGAATCCGTTTCATGGGTTGACACTATTTAATACCCGCCCGGGCGTCGGTGATGACGATGTAGCGCTGGAAGCATCGGAACAGAAGGAGCACCGGCAGGGTGACCAATACCGAGCAGGCCAGAATATCGCCCCACTGGATGGGCGGCTGGGTAAACAGATTGGCAAGGCTGATCTGCACGGTCCGCGTCTCTTCCCGGGTGCCGATCAGCAGAGGCCAGAGGAAGTCGCCCCAATGAACCAGAAGGTCGAGCAACACGACGGTGGCGAGCGCGGGACGGACGGACGGAAGCGCGACGTTCCAGAACTGTCGCCATGCCCCGGCTCCATCGATCGCGGCGGCTTCTTCCAGCTCCGTGGGGACGGAGAGGAAATGCTGCCGGAGGAAATAGATATTAAAGGCTTTTGCGAGAAAGGGGATTACAAGGCCTCCCATCGCGGGAAGATAGGCGCCGGTCAGCCCGAGGTCGCGGGCGGTAAAAAAGAGCGGAACGGCGATCACTTCCATCGGCAGGATGATGAGCATGATCACGAGGGCGAAGAGCGCTTCGCGTCCCCGGAAATCCAGACGCGCAAAGGCGTAGGCCGCCATGGCGTTCACGAGAAGCCCTGCGCCACAGATCAGCGCCACCTGAAGCAGCGAGTTCAGAAACGCCTGACCCAGCGCGGCCCGCCGCCAGGCGTCGGCGTAGTGGCTGGCCGTCCATTCACCCCGATCAAACCAGTGGAGGAGGCCGGACTCAAAAATGGATGTTTCTCCCCGGAACGAGGCAAATATCATCCAGAGCAAAGGGGCCAGAAAGAGGAAGGCGGCGGCGAAGCTGATGCCCCATGAGGCGATGATGGTCGCTGGCTTCATTCCCGCACCTCCTTCAAAAAGTGGCGTTGCAGAAAGATCAGGAGGACGATCAGCGCCATGAAAAGAAACGCGGCGGCGGAGGCCCGGCCCAGTTCCTGACTCAGGAAGGTCATTTCGTAGATCGACTGGACGAGCGAGAGCGTCCGATTCTCAGGGCCGCCCCGGGTCATCAGGTACGGCTGGACGAAAAGGCGGAAGGCGAAGATGGTGGTGACCGTAATCACGAAAATGATCGTGTTCCGCACGGAGGGGATGACGACGTGGACGACGCGCTGAAAGGCGCTCGCTCCGTCGAGGCGGGCGGCCTCCAGCAATTCCCGCGGTACGGCTTGCAGGCTGGCCAGAAATACCATCATCTGAAGGCCGACTCCCTGCCAGATCGACATTACGACAATGGCCGGAAGCGCGGTCGCGGGATCGTGCAGCCATGCCCTGGGCTCTCCTCCGAGAAACGAGACGGCGACGTTGACCAGCCCCATCCCGCTGCCTTGCGGGGGCTGGTACAGCATGGTCCAGAGCACGGCGAGTACCGGCATGGAAACGATGACGGGGATGAAGAAGACCGCGCGCAGCCAGCGCCACACCGGTTCCGGGCGATTGACCCAAAGGGCGAGCAGGAAGGCGAGCGTGGTTTGGAGTGGTATGGTAAGGACGGCGAAAAGCGCGGTGTTGGCGAAGGCCTGACGGAATCGCGCGTCGGTCAACAGGTCGCGGTAGTGCTCCGCCCCCACCCATGCAGCGCGCCCGGGGGCAAGCAGGTCTGCGTTTGTCGCGCTCCAGAATAGCGCCCGTCCCATCGGCCATACCACGAAGATACCAAGGAGCAGAAGCGCGGGCAGCAGAAACCACGGCGCGGCGCGGGAGCGGGTTTTTTGCCACGGGGTCATCGCGACACCTCCTTTCCGGCAGGCAGGCGACGCTGTAATTCGCGGTCGATCTCTTCTTCGGCCATCTCCAGACGGCGCTGGACGTCAACGCCTCGCGAGATGTCGCGAAGGGCGGCGGCGAATCCACGAGTGAGGCTGGCGTAATACGGAGTAAGCGGTCTGGGCCGGGCGATGGTCTCCAGTTGCTCGCGGAAAAGGGAGTAGGGAGGCCGCTGATATTCGGGGAAATGCGCGAAGGCGGAACGCCGCGCGGGAATGGCTCCGTTTGCGCGGACCATCGGGACGATCCCGTGCTCACTGTTGGTAACCCACTTCAACCATTGCGCGGCGTGCTCGGGCTGGGGAGCTCGCGCGGAGATCGCCCAACACCAGCTACCACAAGGCGCGGAGAACGATGCCCCCGCTCGCGGCAGCGGCATGACGCCGAGCCGGTCGCCCTTTTTCTCAAGATGACTGCGTGCCATCCAGTGCCCCGTCCAGTCCATCGCCGCTTTGCCGTTGCCAAACGGATCGGGGTCGAGCGGGTCGGTGTCCGCATATTTCCGGAGGAAGATTTCCTGCCATTGCCGGAGGCTCTCCACGTTCTGTGGGCTGGAGAGAATGTCCCGAACGCTTGCGCCGTCGGCTGAGATCAACGCACCTCCGGCCGACCAGATCACCGGGCTGAAAGCGTAGGTGTACCATTCATCCGCGCTCTCGTTCATATGCAGGGAGAGCGGTTTGATCCCGGCCGCGCTCAACTGCTGGCAGGCGCTCATGAACGCTTCCCAGCTCCATCCTTCGCCGCTCGCCGATGGAGGGCTCACGCCTGCCGAAGCCAACATCTCGCGGTCGTAGTAGAGAACCACGCCGGACTCGAATACGCCCAAGGCGTAGAGGACTCCGTCGACCGTCCCCTGATGGATCACGGTGGGGAGGAAATCTTCGAGGTCGCCTTTGGAGAAGAAAGGATCGAGGGGTTGAAGCAGCCCGCTATCGACATAGCGCGCTACCAGCGGGCCATCGAGATCGAAGGCGTCCGGGAGGTCTCCCGCTGCGGCGGCGATGGCGAGCTTTTCGGTGTACTGGAAATCAGGAAAAAACGTCAGCTCGACCCGCAGATCCGGATGGGCGTGATTGAACGCATCCGCTATCGACCGCATGGCGCGGTTCTCCGCTTCCTGGCCCTGATGCGCCCAAACCCTGATGATCTGTCGCGGGGATGGCTCGCGGGGGCGACTGCATCCCGATAGGACGAAAACGATAACCGCTGCGATGAAGACGCCCGCGAGGGGACGGAAAAGCAGCGCTCCCCTCGAAAGAATGCAGAAAAAAAGCGGAGCCAAAAAAGCCGCCATCCCTTGGGGACGGCGACGAACGTTGCGAAGTGGGACGACGGCTCGTTTTTCTACAAACACCAGACAAGATCAGCTTGTTGCGACGCATCGACATCTCTGATGCGGTCATTGAAGGTGGGCTGACCAGCATGAACCAAAGGTACCGCCCCTGTAAAGGAGCTTTATTTTTCGAAAAACGAGCCGCCTGTTATTCCGGACAGGCGTTGTCCCCGGGGGCCGCCCGGGGAATATTCACCGCGCTGATGCGAGTTGTTCCAGCAGGTCGAGGATTTCCAGACGGATCTGATCGGCCTCCGTTCGCGGGATCTCCGTTTTCCAGAGCCAGCGGGGTTGCTTCTGAATATCCTCTACACGAAAGACCCGATCGGTAGCGGAATCCAAAAGGGCGGTTGCTTTGGCGATCAGAGCGGCGTTCGTGTTCTCTTTGGCGCCATCAGCGATCGCCTGCTTGAGCTGATAGAGATACTGATAATCCTCCACGCTTTCACGAATGGCTTCCATCTGCTTGCTGCCGATGACCTCGGCGCTCTGGTCGAGGAAGAGGGGGCTGAAGCCCGCGCTTCTCCGGCCGGGGTCAAAGGAGTTTCTCGGCTCCGAGCCGTTGGAGCCAAACGACCAGAAGAAGATGCTCCTTGCTCCATACTTCCACGCGATCCATGCCTGCATGCGGAAGTAGCTATAGGGATCGTAAAGCGGCGAGGGATCGGAGCGGCATTCATAAAAGGCCAACTCTTTACCGGGGGCCAATTCGTCCACCCAGTATTGCCGGTACCGCTCGCCGTTATCGAGAAAGCGATTAAACTTCCCGCAGAGGATGTCGGTGGCTTTCAGGCTCTCCTGATCGGCATCCCACGGCTCGTCGTAGATGGGATTGAGCCACAGCTTGAAGCCGACGCCCGCTTTCTTGAACGCTTCGGTCCAGATCCGGAGGGCCTCGTCTTTGTAGAAGGCGTTCTTCGGATTCCCGCCGATCTCGTCGGTGAGCTTCATGCAGATCTGGCCGGGATCGATTCCCAGCTCCCTGACATGCTTTTCCCAAAAGCGCAGCCACGTGGCTACGCGGGCTTCAAAGCGTTCTTTATCCCCTTTGTAATCGAGCCCCGGGAAATTGCTGGGACCTTTCCGTCCATAAATCTCGATATAGACATAATAGCGATAGCTGTCGGGCCAGATTTCCTTTACCCACCGGTTAAACCGCTTGGTATCGGGCTCCGCCGCTGGCGTGGCATAATCGTTGGACTCACTGAAGGTTCCAAAGGGCATGTTTCCCCGCCATCCCCACGGGGAGTCTACGGAGTAGCGGCGCAGGTAGCTGACAAAGGGCCTCAGATTCTGCTGGTGTACTCCGTAAGAGAGGCTTTCCGAATAGTCCCATCCTCCGAGATGCAGGGCGCGGTCTTTCGGCATTTTCAGCGGCGAGACCGTCAGGCGGATCGGTACGGAAAGGGCGGCGAGGTTTGTATCCTTTGGCTGGAGCCGGATCTCGCCTTCAAATGCTCCCGCTTCGCCCGGCCCCTCGATATTCAGCCAGACCTGACGGGTAACGCCCGATGGCAGGGTGACTCTGATCCCCTCGCCTTCACTTTCAGGATTGGCGAGCGCGGTGGCGACGGACTCTTTCCATGAAGTGGTCGTCCACAGCACCGGATGCACCTGAATATACTCCGGCTGCGCTCCGCCCGGCAGGCCGCGGAAGGAGAGGATGAACTCCTGCTCGCGGTCGGTCGTATTGGTAAGGTTGAAGGAGGCCGAGCGGTGCTCTCCCTGCATTACCTTCAGCTCGACCTTGGGCTTGGCTGCCTGGAGCGGAGGCTCGGCCATCCAGTCGAGGCAGGCCCAGTGAGCGCTACTCCAAAGGACTACCGGCTCGCGCTTCTGCGCGCGATAGACGGCGCTGAGCTGCCGGTTGATCGCTTCTCCGAGGGGGCCGGAGGGAAGGATCACTTTCCGATCCGCAGGTACTACGGTCCCGGTGGCGATTCTCTCCTGCAAGAGATCCAGTTCCCGGCTGATTGCGGCTGCTGCGTCGGCGGAAAGCTCTTTGAGCTTCTTCCGAATGCCAGCGATATCGTGACGGTATTGTCTGCGGAGTACGCGCGCGGCATAGTCCTGCTCTTCGAGGAACGCGTAGACTTTGGAAGACGGGAGCGCTGGTTGCGGGAGATTCAGGCCCAAATTACTCTCTTCTCCCTTGAGGACGGTGATTTCGTCGAGCACGAGATTGGCCTGTCGGGTGAAGACCAGCTTGACAAAGCGGCCATGAGTAGCGAGCGGCGCGCGGATCACCTGACGGCGATAGGCCTGACCATTGATCCCTTCGTAGGGGCCGTGCGCGATCTCGTGAAGCTCTCCCAATTCTCCAATCGGATGCCATTCGGAGCCGTCGTTGCTCAGAAAGAGATCGATGAATCCCGGCCAGACTTTCCCTTCCGTCGCGAACCGGATGCGAGCCCCAATGGCTGCGCTCACGGAGATTCCACCAATGGGCATATCGTCGCCGAGGTCGATCGTGATCGACCGGGAGTTGCCGGAGATCCAGTCGAGGGCCTCCGGGTCGTCCCACATGACGCCCTGCGCATACTTCCCGTTCGTCAGGCGGGCGTAGGGTTCCTTGGATTCCCCCGCCTTGTGGGGGTGCACCTGAACCTTCTTCCCAAGCGCCAGATTGATTTCATCGGGAGCGCTTGCGGCGACGCTCCCCGCTGCGGCACACCACCATCCACCGATAAGCAATAGCGACCTCATTACTTGGCCTTGCTCCGGTAAATGCTGACGCCGCCTACCACCAATGCCGCTCCCATGAGGAAGGCGGTGGAGGGCTCGGGGATGGCCCGGATCTCTACATTCCCAATCTCCATGCGGCCCATGGAGGCCGTACCTGTTGTAAACAGGAGGCTTCCGGTGCTGCTAAGCTCCACCGGGGTCCATACGTCGTGGTAGGTGGCGACCTGTTCCGGCGCGGAGAGGTTCGTCGCGGTGATGGTTACGTTTCCGGTCACCTGATCGACCGCCAGCGTCATCCGATAGGTGTTTCCGCCGGTGCCCCGGGAGGGATCGTTCCCGATGGGGCCGAGGTTGAATCCGTTGGCGAAGCCGTCCTCGGCGGTGTAGCCGATGGCGTTGCTGGCCGAAGGCGTTGGGGCGGAACCGTCGGCGGCATAAAAGAACAGGGTGTTTCCCGTGCCGAGATTCGCATAGCCGAGCCCGAGGGTATAGCGCTCGGTGCCGCTGCTGTCGGGCTGCAAGGTGATGCGGAAGGTACCGGTGCTACCGGCGGTGAGATTACGATAGTTTTCCACGTTCAGATCGAAGCTGAACTCTACCAGCGGCTGCTCGGTCGAGTAGGTGATGGAGGTGAAGTTCAGCCGCGAGTAGAAGTAGTTGCTGCCTGTGGAGTCCGTGCCCGCGTAGACTTTTGCGCCTCCTTTTTCGGCAACGGCCCAATTTGCGCTGACGGACCAGTTCGCCGGGGTGTCTCCCACCGAATAGCCGGAAAAGTTCTCCGTGTAGAGCGGTGAGGCCTGCGCGGCGGAGGTGCAGGCGATGACGGATGCGGCGATGGCGCATAGTTTTCTGGTAAGGGAATGCTGATTCATAAGTAGCTGAGGTCGATCTTTGTGGGTTTCCGGGGTTGCTCGCTTTTCCCTGCGGGAGAAGCGCCGTCAATGAAAGGGATAGGGAGCCGTGGAGGTGGTTTTGGAGAGGTCGCCCTGATAGCGTTCGCAATGGCCGTCGGCGAAGAAAAGATTCATCCCTCTCCGGTGAGGGTAGACGGCGTTGGAAGCGACTTTGCTGAGGCTGTACCATGCTTCGGTCTCTCCGAGCAGGAAAGTTTCGGCGGGTTTGCGAATGGCGGTGATTTTCCTGAGTTGGGGCTTGCGTACGGTATAAGTGTTCGTAAAGCCCGGATAGGTGCTCATGGCGTAGTGCAGCTTGCTGCTTCCTCCGGTGATGGCTGGCGGTTTCTCGCGTTCAGGGCAGCGCATGATGCTTTTCTCCACTCCATCCCAGCTCACTTTTCTCAGGTAGCCGGTCTCATCCAGCCATGCGGACCAAGGGAGATCGCCCGCCAGCGTCGGCACGAGATTCTGATTATTTTCGGCGGCATAGAGCAGTACGATATTGCCGACCGAGCGGAGGTTCCCCAGACAGATCGCCGCCTGACTGCTGGCTCTCGCCTGCTGAAAGGCGGGGAGCGCCAGCATGGTGACCACTCCCAGCACGACCATCACCGCCAGAAGTTCGGTAAGCGTAAATCCGGCGCGACGGGCTGCTTTGTACCGGGGAAGAGCGGGTTTCATGAGATCATCGGGGGGGCTATGAATAGTGAAGCTGGGCGGTAGCGATACAATCCACCGAGGCTTTCACGCGTATCCAATGGACGGAGAAGCCGGTAGGGAAGACAAAAGATTCGTAACCTCCGGGGGCGACGCTGATGGATGTGTAGCGATGCCAGTTCCCATTCCCCTGAAAGTCGACCTCTACATCGAAAAGGACGGGGGCATGATGGCAATGATGCAGGTGAAGCGCTTTGTGATCAAATCCTGTCATCAGGTAGGGATCGGAGGCTTCTCCGGCGGTGACCGCGGTATCCCACCACGGGCCGCCCCACCCTTTGGGCTTTCCGAACTGCCAGAGATCGTCGGTCTTTCCAAACCAAAGGCCGGACTGCGGCTCGGCGCACAGCGCATTGGCACCATTGCTGGGCGAAGCGTTGTCGGAGCCGAGTACCAGCATCCCCTTCCATGAGCAGAAATCTCCGAGGACCCAGAGGTGACGGCTGATGGGCGTGATCCCCCAGATCTTTCCTTCGTAAGCCCAGGGCGAGAGCTCGTAGAAGGTGCCGTGAAGATCCATAAGGAAGCGCTCGTGCTCTACTTCGCGAATCCGGGGCCACTCGCTCTGCCATTTGTGATCGTGTGTGTGGGTTCCTTTCGGAAGCCGGTAGGTGCGCCAGGTTTTGTCGCTATGCGTATAGACTTTCAGGATGGCGGAGGAGCGGTCCCAGCCGGTGGCAAAAATGACGTCGGAGTAGCGGCCTCTCCCCTGAACGCAGACGAACGGCTTGCGCTCAAGAATCCGCCACGATTTCCCGTCGTACTCTGCCAGCGTTCCCTCCTGCCGCCCGCCGGAGAAGTCTTCGCCGGTGTAGTCGTTATTGGTAACGACAAGCTTTCCAAATGCCGAGTAGCAGTCCTTGAAGTGGCAGTTGCCCTCGCCCGGGATGCCAAATTCCTTCACGAGGTCAAAAATCTGCCGGGCTTCCAACGTATAGACATTGAGCTCAAAAAGCTCGCCCTCCATCCCGAGCATGTAGACCAGCTCTTCAGGCTGAGTGAGGTGCACCGCAGTCCCGCAGAGTCGGATATCAATCAGCTCGGGAACGGTGCGGACCTGATGGTATTGGTCGATGACATGGGGCCCGATGATGAGCTGGCTGGAGGGGTAGTGAACCATCCGGTTTGCATAGGTGCCGTCTACCGCCTCGGGATGCACTGTCATGGTGAAATCGCCTTCGATCACCCGCAGCCCGGTGCCCGATCCGGTTTTGCGGCGATGCGACACGTAGTTCAGCACATAGAGCTTCCCGTTCCATGGCATCAGGCAGCCAATGCCGCATTCGCTGCGTGGAGGACCAAAGTCAGCGCACTGTGCGAGAGAGGGCACCACCCCTCCGAAAGACAGGGGAATTGGCGCCGCTCCGGACAATTCCGGACTGACGGAAGAAAGCAGGGTAGACATGACGATAAGGTGGCTAAAATCGATGCCTTGCCAAAAGGGCAAAAAAATTTTAGCATTAAAATACCGAGCCTGGCCGGCATTCCCATTCCATACTGGTACTTTGAAAAACGCATTTGATCCCTCCCGGAAACCGACGATGGCGGATATCGCCCGCCATTGCGGAGTGAGTCTGATGACGGTTTCCAACGTGGTCAGAGGCATTCAATGCGTGAAGCCTTCCACGGCGGAGAAGGTTCGCAAGGCTCTTAAGGAGTTTGGCTATCAACCTGATCCGCTGCTCTCCTCGCTCTCCAAATATCGGGCAAGGAACAGCAAAGAGACGAAGAAGAACTGGACGACGCTGCTCTTCCTCAACAGCGATCCTTCCGATTATACCTGCCGGATCGTTGAGCACCTCGCCGAGGAGGCCAAAGCCTTTGGCTATCACCTTCAGGATTGCCCCTTACCCGATAGCGTCACGGAGCAGCGGCGATTGAGCCGTCGTCTTTATCATCAGGGTATCCGCGGTGCGTTTTTGGGCCCGACCCAGACGGAGCAGCATCTTGACGGATTTCAGGCCGAGCACTTTACGTTCATCAGCATCGGTGCGCTCCGGCATTCGCCCCGCTCGGATTCCGTATCGCAGGATTACTTCGGGGGACTCGCGCTGGCGGCGGAGAAGTGTCTGGGGCTGGGGCGGCGGAATATCGGCTTCTTCGTAGGAAGATGGCATGATTCGCGCACGGCTCACCGCTGGAGCGGGGCCTATCATACCTTTTGCGTCGGGCAGGGATTGACGCCGAGGTCATGGCTTTATGACGGGATTCGGCCCCCGCCCAGAGAGGCGTTTGTAGAATGGCTGCGGAAGGAGGAGGTCGATACCGTTCTCACCGTGGCCGGGGCTGTCGCCAATTACCGGCAAGCCACGCCGGATATTCAGTACGTGATGCTGAACGATCTGGATGTCCCTCCGGGCTGCTGGTACCTGAGCGTCCCCCTGCGGGTTCTGGCCCGGGAGGGAGCCCGGCTGATGGATGACCATATGCGTCACCATGAGAGGGGTGTCCCGATGTGGCCCCGGCGAATCTCCATTCAGGCGCAATGGAGGACGGGCGACGATAGCGAGGAGCTTTGAAGCTCCTGCTTTGCCCAGGGCGTGAACAAGGCCCTAGTTCATTTCCGGCTCAACGTTGAGCGCCCGGACTTCGATCAGCCGATCGAATGCCTCTGTTTCTGCGTCGGCCTGCATGAAGAAGCGCAAAGCAATCAGTCCGGGGACTTCCAGCGGAAATTCCGTGTCTTTGAGCTGGAGGAGCACCACTTCGCGACCGCTTCCGATTTCGGTGATTCGCGCGATGACTTCGATACCTTCGGGGACGGTCCGGGTGGTAATCTCCAGCCGATGCCACTCCTTGCCGTTGAAGCGCTGAAACTCCTTCTTCCCAATGATGTCGTCCTGCATGGAGCCGGAAGGCGGCAACATCCGGGTACGAAACAGACGCGCTGTCCCCCGGTCGTTGGGCCACTGATTAAGCAGCACCAGATAGCCGGCGGATTGGGGCTGCTCCGCGCGCCACTGAATACCGAATGAGCCGACTCCCGAGATCCGGAAATCGAGCGTGATGCTCTCCGCCGGGCTCCGAAGGAATTGCTGCTGCGGCGCGATGATGGCCATGAGCGTCGAGTTTCCGGCGCTGTCCAACTGCGGAGTATAGTTCAGAACCGCGCCTTCTGCGCTCTCCTTCACTTCCAGTCGTCCGGTACCGGAGCTCAGCCGAAAGTAGTCTATCGGGTCTGCTCCCGGTACAAGCCGGAGAGGTTCCCCCGCCAGCCCGGAAAGGTGACTCAAAACGAGAGCGGCAGAGCCAAGGACGAAGGACGATAGTTTTGATGCCGTCATTTTTTCGGTGTTTATAAAATTCATATATTGAAATTCAAAAAATCGGATTTTCGGTAGAATTATCGCTTAATCCTTCCAAATTCAATGTGAAAATCCCGAACAGCCGTCTTTCGAGCGGGGTTGGCGAGGTTCTCCATTTCTTTTAGATGTTGCATTTATTGAATTTTTAAAGTTTTCTGAAATCTGATATTTATGTTGCCTCCTACTACGCCTTCCCCGGTGGTTAAGCGCTCGCCCGGCAGACGCTTCCGTTTTCGTGCGCTGTTTTCACACGCTCTCCCTATCTGCGGGGCTCTTTCGCTTTCCATTGCAGTCTCCGGCATGCTACCGGTCACGGTGGTTGCGGAAGCCGCGGAGCCCGCGGTCCGGCTGGTTACGGAGGGTAAGGCTGCGAGCGTGATCGTCATTCCGAAGGGGGCTTCGGATAACCTTCGGGCCATTTGCGAAAACTTCATCCGGATTGTGGAAGAATCCACGGGCGCGAAGCTTGAGCTGATCGTGGAGTCGGAGAATACGCCGATTCCCGCCGGTATGCTTCCGATTTATGTCGGGGACTGCAAGGTGCTAGCGACGGCGGGACCCGATACGGCACTGAAGAGCGAGGAGTATCGGATCGATGTTCGTCCGGAGGGGATCTATGTTTTGGGAGAGGACAATCCGACTCCGGTCCGGGCGCAGAAGATTCCGTCCCAACCTCTCCGCTGGGCGCTCAATCGCCTGCTGGATGATTACCTCGGGGTACGCTTCCTCTGGCCGGGGGAGTTGGGAACGCATATCCCCCGGCACCATGATTTTGCCCTCCCTGTGGAGCAACTCTCCGGACGCCCTCGACTGGAAATCCGCAACCTTCGCCTGCCCTTTAACTATCCCGATAGCGCGAGGCCCGCCCTCCTCAAGCTTCAAGACGAAGCGATGGAATGGTCGATGAATCATCAGGTGGGGCGGCGCGTCAGCTTTCTTTTTGGTCACGCGTTTATCGACTGGTGGGGGAAATATGGCGGAGCGCATCCGGAGTATTTCTCGCTCACGCCGCCACCGGGGGTTCCCAAGCCGGATCGGAATGCACCTTCTTTTGGCAAGACAATCAAGCTTCGGCTATCCAATCCCGCGGTCGTTGAGCAGATCGCAAAGGAGTACGAAGAAGCGGGTGCGCCCCTCCTTTATAATGTCTGTCCGAATGATCACGGGCGCTTTGACATCAGCCCTGAGACGCTTGCCTGGGATGACCCTGCGGGACAGTCGTTAAAGGATATCTGGAATGGCGATCCTGAGGTGAATCTGACTTCGCGGTATGTCCGCTTCTGGAACCTGATTTCCGAGCGTCTCCAGAAGATCAATCCCGATGTAACGCTTCTCTCTTATGGCTACATGGCTTACCGCTTCCCGCCAAAGGAGGGCGTCCGCTTCGCGGGGCCGATAAAGATCGCGCTGGTCGATAGCTGGGATGCCTATGATACGTGGCAGGGGTGGAAGCAATCGGGCGCGGAGCTTTACCTTCGCCCAAACTGGGGATACTCGGCCGGACCCGCACCGCTGATCCCTTTGAAAGAAGTGCATCAATACTTTGCCTATACTCTCAAGGATGGGCTGAAGGGATTTGATCTCGACTCGGTCTTTGGGAACTGGGCTGCCGATGGGCTCAATCACTATCTGCTGGCGCGGATGATGCAGAAGCCGGAGATCCCTCTGGAGACGGTGATCGATGAATACACATCGGCCTTCGGGGCTGCTGCGCCGCAGGTTCGTGAATACATCGCCTACTGGCAGAAGGAATCCAGCAGCCTTGGCTATGCCTCGCTGGCGGGTTACAGTTCCGGCCCGGGCGGCGGGGAATACCGGAAGCTTCAGGAAGAGCGGAAGATCGGACGCAACTTCTTTGCCGCTCCCTATGAAGCGCTTCCTCTTCTCTATCCCGACCAACGGCTGAAGCCCGCCTATGCCCTGCTGGAAGAGGCCCGGAAATCCGCCGTGACCGATCTCGAAAAGGCGCGCGTGCAGTTTCTCTGGAACGGTCTGGAAAACACGCGGCTGACGCGCGATCTCATCGAACTCGGAACACGCATTCGCAGGATGCCCGGGAAGCAGGACAAGACGGCGCTGATGAAGGAGTTTCACCAGAAAGCTCTGGAACTGGACCGCTTCCGCGATTCGATCACGCAAACTCACGCTGTCTGGAGCGAGCGCATCAAAGACCGGGAAACCAAAGCCAATCTGCCAAGTCGGCTGAAGTAATCAAAAAAAGGCGCGATGAAATGCTCCTCTCATCGCGCCTTTTCTTTGGATCATATAAAGGCTCGCTAGCCGAGCTCCGCCTGCCTGACAAACTCCACCGCAGGCAATACATGCGGCTCGACTTCAAAGAGCACGATCTCGTTTCTCCCCTGTTTCAATAGCGGAGCCGGAACATAGAGGGTGCGCTGGGGGCCGATCTCCCAGTAGCGCCCCAGACAAAATCCATTGATCCACGCGGTGCCGTGACCGCCTGTGACTTTCAGAAAGGTATCTACCGGGGAATCGAGCTCCAGGAATGCGCGGTGAAAGCCGGGGCCGTTGGCCGGTCCTGCCGACTGCCACTTGAGCTGGGGCAGCCTGCTGAAATCGAGCGGGATGATTTCCCAGCCGCTCAGGAACTGGTTGGACAACCGGACTCCATCGGTGATTCCTTTGCGGTCATGCAGCTCGGCCCCGTAGTTCACGCGTCCGAGATTCGCGACGAGAATCTCCAGCCGCAACCCCTCGGGCGGCACCTCAAGTCGAACGGATGGCTCGTCGTCGTTGCGATCCTGTACGCCGAGGAGTTGGCCGTCTCCATAGACCCATGCGCGATCCCGTACGTGCTGAATGACTAGCGATACCTCTTCGCGAGGTCCGCTGATCTGCGTCCGATAAAGAATGAAGCCGTAGCTTTGCCCCACCTCTTCCATCGTGCGGATCTCGGAAGACCGCACGATTGGCATTTGCTTCTCGACCGCGCCAAAGAGCGGGACGCTTTCTGTCACCTTCACGGGACCGAAGGCGGCGGCTACCGGTTCGGGAGGAAGCTCGATAAGCTTCGCCCCGTGCTTTCTGAAAACCTCGCGGAAGGCATGGAACTTTGCCGTATAGCCGCCGTGCTCGGAGATCGGCGCGTCGTAGTCGTAGCTCGTTACGGTGGAGCGATAGCGTCCGTCGTGGTTGGCTCCATTGAGATAGCCAAAATTCGTGCCGCCATGCATCATGTAGACGTTCACTGAGTTTCCAACCGTCAGCAGTTCATCAAGGGCGGCTGCCGCGTCGTCTGCCGCTCGGGTATGATGCGACTGGCCCCAGTGGTCGAACCAGCCGTTCCAGAACTCCATGCACATCGCGGGCACGTCCGGCTGGTATTCCCGGAGGCGCCCGAAAGCCTCAGTTCCCGCGGAGCCGAAGTTCACTGTTTTGAAAACATGCGGCAGGGTGCCTCCCTGAAGCATGGAGTGCTCCGGGCCGTCGGAGGTAAAGAGCAATTCCCGGACACCATTGCGGAGAATGCACTCCTCCACCCATTGGACGTACTCTGTATTATTCCCGTAGCTGCCATATTCATTCTCCACCTGAACGGCGACGATGGGGCCGCCCCGGTGAGCGAGCTGGTCGCCGATTTCTTCAAAGAGTCGCTTGAAGAAACGCTCTACCGCGTCAAGAAAACGAGGGTCCAGCGAGCGGACGCGCAGGTCGCGCTCGGCTAACAGCCAAGGCGGGAGTCCGCCAAAGTCGAACTCGGCACAGATGTAGGGGCCGGGGCGGAAAATGACGTCCAGCTCTAGCCGCTGTGCCGTGGCAAGGAAACGGCGGAGGTTGAGCATTCCGGAAAAGTCAAAGACGCCCGGTTGCGGTTCATGGAGATTCCAGGCGACATAGGTCTCCACAGTATTGAGGCCACAGACCTTCGCCCGCAGTAAGCGGTCTTCCCAATACTCGGGGACAATACGGAAATAATGCAACGCTCCGGAAAAGATCCGGTGAGGCTGGCCATTTCGGAGGAAGCGGCCTCCGTCAATAGCAAGGGTAAGGTTGGTCATAAAAAGTCGAGCAAACGGCGGGTAGCCAGAATATGCGCGGTGGCGTACCAGAGGTCGCATCGCTTATCCCCAATGATGATGGCTCCATGCCAGCCCGGAGCTTCCGGCGCATGGGGCTGGTGCAGGTAGGCCTCCAGCCAGAGCTTCGCTCCGATGTCGAGGTAGCGGCT
>JBEBWR010000040.1:0-18264 GCA_040392045.1 Chthoniobacter flavus
GTTTGCCACTTCCAGTGGTGCCCCATGTTTCAAAAGCAAGGCGGTCATCTCCGGGTGTCCGAACCATGCGGCCCAGTGGAGCGCAGTGTTTCCTTCCAGTTCAACGGCGGGATCGAACCCTGCGTTTAACATCAGTTCGACGGCTTGTAGCCGATTCCCCCTTGCGGCTTCCGGAAGGGCGAGGCGGTCGGCGTCGCTAAGATGAGTCGGCAGATCAGGGTGTGCCTGCAAAAGTGCTTTGAGGGCTTGATGATCTGCTCTGCTACAGGCTCCGATAAATCGATCCGACAGGCTGAGGCTTACATCGGCGCCGCGTTCTTCCAAAAGGCGGCAGATTTCTTCACGCCCCATGCGAAATGAAAGCTGAAAGGGGGTGCGACCGTCGCCTCTCGGTGTGTTCATATCCGCCCCTGCGTCGAGCAGCAGGGCAATGACTTCCACGCTGCGGCCACGCAAGATGGCATGAAAAAGCGGGGAGCCCAATCTCGGCGGGCCTCCCTGGACGGCTGCTCCGTTTTCGAGGAAAAGGCGGGTGCCTTCGGGGTTTTCAAAATCAAGCTGCCGATAAAGGCAGTAGTTTTTTGCCCGCTGGGAGACTCCATATTGAAAGAGGAGCCGCAGGCAGGCAAGGTCTCGAAACTCCGCAGTATGGTAGATGGTCTCGGCTCCGCCGTTTTCGGGATCGCCATCCTGCGGATCGGCACCCGCCTTCAAAAGAAGTTCGGTAAGTCCCGGGTGATTCGCGCATCCACTGGCTCCATAAAGAGCGGTTTCCCTGGGGCTGCCGTGATCTTCCGGGCCGATAAACGCCGTGTTTGGATCGGCGCCCATCTCCAGCAGTCGTCGCGCGATCGCGACATAAACGTCTCCTCTTCCCTGTTGGCTTTGGCGTTGCAGAAAAAGGGAAAAACAGACGTACAGCAGGGGCTCCCAATTCCGCGCGCCGGTCTTTTCCGTAGCGAGTCGCGGATGAGCCGAAAGCAGTTTTTCAACCGTCTCCACATTTCCCGTGACGCAGGCCGCATCCAGCCGCGCCGAGGCAAGCGCTGGCCGGAGAGCCAACATTTCGCGGGCCTTTTCTTCATTTCCTCCCCACGTGGCAGCCAGGACAAAGGCGTCGGCGTTCCCGATGTCGTTGAGCGCCTTGATCTGTGTTCTCATGGCGCTCCAACTGGAGAAACCGTGTTCCCGCGCCAATACCCATTGGGCGTCGTGAAGCTTGAGCGCAGTTGGGCCGTTTGAGGTAATTTTTGCGTCTTTGGAAAACCACGGATGTGCCGCGGAAAGGCGCGCTACGGCTTCCTCGTCTCCGGCGCGGAGGGCGCTGAGAAGCTCTTTAGCTTGACGCTTGTACTGTTCGAGATCAGGGCGATCAGGTAGATTCATGGATAAACCTCCATTGCAACAAAGCACCTGTGGTTCGCAGAGACAGGCAGCAACAAAGGTTATCAGCCAAGGGGTTGATGATCAGGTGGACACTGTCCTTTCCGCGAACCGGGGAGCGCCCTGAGCGCTCTCGGGCCGGAATCGTTTCAAAAAAGTATTTGCCCGTCAAGCTCCTGTCATTGGGCGGCGGTGGTTGCCTCCTTGACTTCCGTCAGGCTGATGTCAAGCAGGCGGACGGTTCCGCGGATGCGGACGGAGATTTCGACGGCGGCGGTGTTGCCGTTCAGGCGCTGGTAGTCGCTCTCTCGCGGATCTTTGCCGGAGACGAAGAAGCGTTTGCCGATCCGGCCCCAGCCGGGCTGGTTTGATTGCGGACGGTTGATCCAGTCATTACTGATTTCCCGCCCGTTGGCATCGAGACAGCGAAGGGAGATGTTGGCTCCGCTGTTCCCGGCGGTGTAAAGCCAGCCGCTGATCTGGTATCTGCCCCCCGGCTGAATGGCGACGCGGCTGCTGATGATCTCTTCCTCGTTATTCGACGCGCCTTCGACCCGGGTTGAGATGCTGCCGGGGTAGAGCCGGTCTTTCTCGGAGACCGGTTCGCTGCTGCCGGGGTAGCGCCAGCCGTTCGGAGCCAGCAGGTTTTTGCCAAGGCTGTAGTCGGTCCACAGCCCCTGATACTCCGTATCACCTGATATGAGTCTCGCGCTGATGGAGCCCCGGGGGCCGGGCAGCTTGCCTTTCCATTGTCCCCGGGCGGCGGCTTTGGGGATGAGGGCAATCCGCTCTACCTGATTGGGCGGGGTGAGGTGGAGCAGCTCCAGATCGTACTTTTTATCAACGAACGGGCTCTCCTCATCAGTGATGAAGGGGAGGTTGGAGTTGTCCTGCCCCGCGCTGCTCCGGGCGTAGGGCTCGATGTTCCAGAAGAGGGTGGCGTCGCCGTCGGTCTGGCTGGCGACGGCGATGAGGGCTTCGGGCTGAACGTTCTTCCCCTCGGCCAGAAGGAGGGTGTTCTCCAGTGCTTTGAAGATCTCGGGCTGGTAGTTGTTGCCGCGAAGCTGGGCACGGGAAAGATTGAGCATCTGCCGGGCTTCGGCGACCATCTCGCGCCGAAGGAGCTCCATACCGACGTAAGCCAGCTGGTCCACGCCGACGGATTGCGCGGCGTTTCCGCTGCGGTTGAGTTCGGCGCACCATTGCTTGAGCGCTTCGTCGAGGGCGGCGGTATCTTTGGTTTGTTTGGCGATGTGGATGATCTGCCGGAGGAGGGCCAGTTTCTGCCACGGGTTGGTGACGAGGAAGGCATCGCCGGTGAGCTTTTGGAGAATCCGGATGGGCTGGTCGCCGATACCCGGCCATGTCGCGGCGTCGTTGGCAACGGCTTGGGCGAACAGGAAGGCATAGGGATTGCCCTGCGTGGGATTCGGGACGCCGGACTTGGCGATTTCTTCCGGCAGCTTGAGGTCCCTCTCCGCCAGCCGGAGGAAGAGCGGGAAGAGATTGTCTACGCCGTCGGCTTTCTGCTTGGCGAGCAGTTCATCTTTGAGCCCCAGCCGGAGCGCGAGCCGGGCCACCCGAAGCGCGGGGATCGTGACGCTGCCATCCTGTTGGGAACTGACCTGCTGCATCCACGGAGAGGGCTGACGGTAGGACGGCTGATGCCCGAGGGCGAGCTTGGCGGTGCTCTCGTTCTCGGGGAAGAAGTAGGCGATGAGATGTTTGCGGGCTTCGCCTTCGCGTTTGCTGTCGATATAGCTATTGATGAGGTCCTGACGAAGAACGAAGGATTGATAGGGGTCGCCGCCCAGCTCCACCCCTTTCTCCCAGAGCGTGATGGCGGATTCCGGCGAGATGCCTTTGACGGAGTCGCCGAGGTTTTTGTAGAACCAGACGCCGTTCTGCTGCGCGCCGATGAACTGCGCCGCACTGAGCGAGAGGGCGATCTTGAGGACTTCATCAAGCTGCTCACGGACGACGCGGGTATCCTCGCCTTTCTGTTCGCGCTCGCGGAGCCGGCCGGTGATGCCGTTGATGACGGGGTAGGGATTGGTGATGAAGAGCTCGGGGGATTTCCGCAGGGCGGTGAGTTGGAGAGGGATGGCTTCCTCGCCCCGGTCGTGGTTCTGGAGGAAATTGGCGAGATAAAAGAGAAGCTGCTGGTCGTCGGGCGCCAGCGCGACGAGTTTGCGTACCATCTCCAGCGCTTTATCCCGGGAGTCGCGCTGATAGGCTTCGACGAGCTTCAGGCCGAGGCCGATCGTAAGCTGCCCGGAGGCTTCGAGTTCCTTTTCCCGCTCCTCAATGTAGGCGTCGAGAACCTTGAAGTGCTGGAGGACGCCGAGCGCGGTATTGCGATTATACTGCTCGGAGCCATCCTGAGAGCGGACGGAGGGCGTTTTGGCGAGAGTGGTATGAGCCAGTGCTATCGCAGCTTCTTTCTTGCCCTGCTGCTGGAGCTGCTGAAGACGCTCGGCGGTCTGGTGCGGGTGATACCGGGCGCCGGACATCGTGGTGATGCGCTGCTGGAGCTCCTCGGCTTTTTCGGCGAGGCCGTATTGCTTGAGGTCCGCGATGAGCATCTGCTCTTCATGCCGCTGGAGGGAGAGTGTGATCAGGCGGGCGAGGGTTTTCCGCGCCACTTCCTCGTTCTTCTCGGCTTTGGCCAGCTCCAGCAGGCGCAGAAGGGCGTTTTTGTCCGGCGGATTGGCGGGAAGGATGGTGCGCTCCAGCAGGGCGATGGCGGCTTTGTTGTCCCCGGCCTCCTGCTCAAGCAGGGCGGTCTGGATGGCCAGTTCGTTGTCGGGACGCATTTCGAGGGCTTTGCGCATGTGCAAGCGCGCGGCGTCGCGATCGCCGCTCTGGGCGAGGAGAAGGGCTTGCGCGAGTTCATGCCGCAGGAGGGCGTCTTCGCCCTCGGGTTTCAGCCCGGCGATGAGTCCAAGGTACTCCCCGGGGAGATCGGCTCCCGCCTGCCTCAGGGCGCCGAGCACGCTGGAGAGATACTCCGTCTGCGGTTGAGCGAGGTGACGGGTCGGCATCCCGAAGGAGAGGTAGGCAGCTCCAGCGCCCCCTCTCCAGAATAGGCTCATCGGCGGGCCGCTAGTCCTCCCCGGGCCGGTGCCGGAGAGGATGACCTCTTCGTAGCCTTTCACGAGCAGCTCGCGCAGCCGTGCTTTCTCCCCCGCCTTGGCGTAGGCGGTGACGAGCGCGGTATGATAGACGGACTGATTGGGGCCTCCCGATCCTTTTGCGCAGAGCTGCTCCACGAGCCTGATGTCGCCGAATCCTGCCGCTTCCTGAAGAGCAAAGCCGATGAAGTGAGGCTCTGCGGCTTCCTTGGTCTGGAGCCACGCTTTCACGATGGGGTCGAGCTTCTCCCGGGGCGCCAGATGGCGGAGCATGGCGACGAGGCTGCCGGACATTGGCTCGTCGGAATTGAGGATGCCGTCGATGAGTTGTTGCTGGAGTTCGGCCTGACGGTTGCTCCGGTTTTGGAGAAAGGCCAGGAGCATGAACTGTTCTCCGCGGCTCATCTTTGGCTGCTGGAGGACGGTGGCCAGCTCCGCCTGAACGAGGTCCTCCGCTCCCGCAAGCTGATAGGTGCCGATCCGTTCGATGATCGGGAGCGGGGCGACGCGCTGCTTGAGCGTCTGCTTGAAGGCGTCCTCCTCGTGCTGGTCCACGGCGAGAGCGGCGAGATAGACAAGGGCACGGTCGGCGTTCGTACGGGCGTTTCCGCCCGGAGCGGCGGGCACGCCGAAGCCGTAGACGACGCCGCGCGTCCGTCCGTAATGGTTCATCGAGGGATTCCGCAAGCGGAGCCGCTGATACTCCTGAAAGTAGCCGGGTGCGCTGTAGAGTCGCGTCATGGCGGAGGTCGTGTAGGCCTGCATCCCCGGGGGAAGCGCGACGGGCGGCGCGCTTTTTTGCGTCAGATCCGCCGCTTCGCTCTCGGTGTCGTAGATGCGCCAGAGGAGGTCGGCGACTTTTTCGTCCTGCCGCGTGACGAGGTAGAACTCCGCCAGCCGGAGTTGCGCCGTAGCGTCCTCCTGCTTGCGCAGGAGGGCGCGCTGCATGATTGCGGAGGCGTCGTCAAAGCGGGCCTGCCCCACAAGCGCGGCAAAGATCGGCATCCACGGCTCCGGGTCGGCCTCAATGGCGGCGGACTGGGACAGCAGCAGCTCCATCGCGCCGTCGGGATCGCCCGGGACCATCATCATGGCGAGCTCACTGGCGTTCTTCGCGGATGGCTCGACTTCGAGCAGTTGACTGGCGAAGCGTACCATCTCTTCGCGATTGCCCTCGCGCTCGGCGAGCTGGATCAGCTCGCGGAGGAGCGTCGTGTCGTTTGGCCGCGAAGCGAGCACTTTATTGAGTTCCTGACGCGCCTGCGCGGCGTCGCCTAGCTGCTGGTAGATCGTGGCGAGGTAGCTGGCGTAGCGCCAGCCGCCTTCCTCGGCTTTCTGCCGGTCGCGAAAGCGGGCGATGAGGGTATCGATCTGTCCGCTCTGGATATAGATCATGGCGACCTGCTGGAGCGCGCGGCGCTTGGCATCAGGCGTTGTCTCCGCTTCGAAGATTTCTTCGTAGAGCGCCTGGGCGGCTTCCATCTTCCCTTGCGACATCTCCAGCGAAGCGAGGAGACTGCGGATCGGGTTCGGCTGTTCGCTCAGCCGGATCGCCTCCTGATAGGCGGCGCGGGCTTCGTCGATCCTGCCGAGGGACTGGCAGGTCGTGGCGAGGAACTGGTGCGCGGCAGCATTTGCCGGGGAGAACCGGATGGCGGACTGCGCGGCTTCGATGGCTTTGTCGGCCTGACTCGCTTGCAGGTAAACACGGGCGATCTCCTGCTGATATGCGGTGATCTGCTTCGGCTCCAGCTCGATCAGGCGGCGCAGCGCGGCGACGGTCTCGTCGGTTTGATTCTCCGCACGGCAAAGCTCCACCTCGGCGCGCACCAGGGCGGCGCTGGCGGGGAAGCGCTCGCGGGCGGTGGCCAGCGCTTTGCGTGCGCTCTCCAGATCGCGCTGCCCGAGGAGCAGGCGCACGAGGAGGCGAAGCTGATGCTCGGGCGCGTCGGCGGCTGCGGCCTTGAGCTTGTCGATCTCCGCCTTGAGCGCCTCGGCCTCCAGACGGGAGAGCAGCCGGACCTGCTGCGCGTCGATCTGATCGGCCATGGCGGGGCTGGCCTTGAGCAGCGGCTCGTAAAGCGCGATGGCCTCCGCGTTGCGCTTCGCTTCCACGAGCAGCCGCCATTTCAGCGAGAGCAGCGCGAAGTCCTCCGCGGCGAGCTTCAGCCCGGCGTCGATGGAGCTGAGCGCTTCCTCCGGCTTGCCGTAGCGGGCCTGAAGCAGCGCGAGGCGACGATAGTTCTCCGCCGTGGCGCGCTCGCCTTCCACGAAGCTTTGCAGCAGCTTCCAGCCGTCCTCCTCACGCTTGAGCTCAAAGAAATAAGCGGCGAGCCGCTCGCGCAGGTCCATCGACTCAGGGGAGACGGCGAGCGCCCGCTGATAGGCGGCGAGGGCTTCCTCCACGCAATCGTGACGCCGCAGCAGATCCGCAAGCGCGGTGATGCGCGCGGCGTCCTTCGTCCCCTCGGGGGCGAGGTGCTCCCAAGAGCCCAGCGCCTCGGCGCGGTGCTGCGGGTCTTTGGAGGCCCCGTAGCGGTCCCACTCCACTTCGCCGCGCAGCTCGTGGTAGCTTAATTCATCCGGGAAACGCTCGGTGAGACGGATCGCCAGCTTCAGCGCTTCATCGGTCTGGGCGTTGGCGCGGAGCGCGCGGGCCAGCTCCATCTGGAGATCGCGCCGGTCGGGCGCCCACTCCGCTGCCAGCGACAGCCAGCGCACCGCTTCCACCTTCTGATTGAGCTCCCCGGCGGCCTTGCTCAGACGGAGCGCCACCTCGACATCCTTCGGCTTTTTCTCCAGCCACGCCGTATAGTAGCTGATCAGCCCCGGCAGATCGTCCTGACGCCGGTAGACCATCTCGATCCGGTTGCGCACCTCGCGGTGAATCCAGCTCGTATCGCTCGTCATCGCCAGCGCGCTCTCATAGATCGCCAGCGCCTCCTTCATCTTCCCCTGCCGTTCTTCCAACTGCGCGAGCTTCACCGTAACGGAGACTTTGCGGAAAGGATCGCTCCCCGCGAGCGAGCGGAGCTTTTCGTAGCTTGCCCGGGCGGCGTCGAACTTCCCGGCCTCCGTCTGCGCTTCCGCGATTTCGTCGAGCAGGTAAGGATCAGTGGGGAAATCTTTCAGCGCGCGCTCGTAGGTTTTCAACGCGGCCTCGGGATCAAGCCGTCGCTGCTGGCTCAGGGCAAGACTGCGGTAAAGCTCGATGCGGCGCTCTTCCGGCAGCTCCGTGCGGAGCGCTTTTTCAAAAGCTTCGATCGCCTCGGTCTGTCGGCCCTGACCCGCCTCCAGCTTGCCGAGCGCCGCCCATGCGCGGTAGTCGGCCAGGGCGAGTTCGCTGGCTTTGCGGAACGCCGCGCGAGCCCCGGCCGCCTGTCCCCGCCGCTCCGCCAGATGGCCGAGCAGCAGCCAGTAGGGCGCGCCGCCTTTCTCCGCCCCGGCCTGCCAGCGTTTTTCCAACGCTTCGAGCCCCTCGCCGCGTGCGTAGGTATCGTAAAGCTTGTCAAACGCCGGTCCCGGCTCAGGAGTACGGAGGAGGAGTTGCTCATACCGGGCGGTCACCGGATCGGGTTCGCCGGCATGCAGCGGAGCGACAGCGAGAAGGAAAGGAAGGAGCAGGGTCGGCTTCATAGGGAAAAAGGAGAACGGGGGGAAAGAGAAGAGGCGGGCCAGCGGCGGACCGCCACGTCGGCAAGGAAGAGCAGCATCGCGAGGCCCACGAGCCAGGGCCAAAGCTCGCGCTCGGCAGGGGCGGTGCGCGAGTCGGCGAGCGCATCGGGCTCCGGAGCGTAGACGCCGCCGGTATCACTAGCGATCCGCCGGAGCAGCCCTTCGTCCAGCGGCTGAAGGAGAAACTCGTCAGGGTAGCTTTTCGCGAGCACGAGCGACTGGTGATCCACCACCTCCTCGCCCTGTCGGACGATCAGCGTCAGGTCCGCTCCACTCCCGTCCCGGGAGAGACGACTGCGCAATTCATAGCGTCCCGGCCCGGTATTTGCCAGCGGGAGGGACGTGGTCTCCTCTCCATTGCGGATGCGCAGCTCGGCGGTCAGTCCGCTTTGGGGGCGTCCCGCGGCGTCCGGCGTATCGAGGGCGAAGTGAAACTCCTCGCCCCGGGGCGTCACTTCCACGGGGAAATGCTTCATCGCCTCCTGCCGCATCAGCTTGCGCGTGAGCTGTGCCCAGAAACGTCCATACCCCTCCCAGCGCAGCCACTCCACCGCCCAGCGATTCCGCGCATCCGAGGTGAACGCGCCCACCTGCCCGAGCCCGACCCGCCATGTCGCCAGCAGCGGCTCGCTCCGCTCCGTGACAAGCCAGCACTCCGCCGTCGGTTTCAGTTTCGTCGTCACATACCCGAGCAGGAACGGCGCTTCGTTAAACGCGATACCGCCGAGAAAATCCGACGGAGCCGACGGCACGGCGAGGAACGGCTCCTCATGCAGCGCGGACTTCGACGCGGTCATCGTCTCCTTGGTAAAGATCTGCGGGACGTTGCCGGGATCGTCGGTGAAGTAAAAGCGCCCGTTCCCCCACTCCGCGATCCGGCCGAGCAGCTCGCGGTCCGCATCGCTCCCGAGGCCCACCGTGCTGAGCGTGATCCCCTGCGCCGCCGCCTGCGTCGCCAGTTCGTAGAACGGTCCCTCGGTCGACATCCCGTCGGAGAGGATGATCATGTGCTTGATCTTTGAAGGGGCGGCGGTGAGCTGTCGCAGACCGATCTCCATCGCCGGGGCCATGTTCGTCCCGCCGCTGGCCTGAATCGTCGCGATCTGCTGGATCACTCCGGCTTTCCCCGCCGCGCTCTGCACTTCCGCCACCCACGCCGCTTCGTTGTCAAAGGCCACGACGCCGATGGAATCGCGCGGCGAGAGCAGCTCCACCGCCGCCTTCGCGGCATCCTTGGCCATCTCCATCTTGTCCACACCCATGCTCCCCGAGCGATCGAGGATCAGCACCATGCCGAGCGACGGCGTCTCCTCCTCCTTCTCAAAGTCGCAGCGCACCGGCAGCACTTCCTCCACCGCCGTCTGATAATACCCGCCGAGGCCAAACGACTGATCGCCGCCGAGCATCAGCAGCCCGCCGCCGAAATCGCGTACGTAGCTCGCGTAAAGCGCCATCTGCCCGGAGGTGAGATCTGTGGCCGGAATATTATCCAGAATGAGTAAATCGTAATTCTGGAGATCGGCAAGTTCCGCCGGAGCGCCCATTGCCGGGCGTTCATGCAGCGCGATCCCCTCCTGCTTGAGCGCGCGCCCGAGGTAGCGGGCCTGCTCCGGCTTGTCGGAGACGATCAGTACCTTCGGCTCGCCCCCGCCGAGGACAAACGCGGTGGCGCGGTTGTTGTCCATCACCGTATCGTCGCTCTCCTGAAGCGGCGTGATCGCGGCGGAAAAGTCGGTCACCCGCTCGTCGCCGATGCGCTGGGTAATCTCAAAGCGGTTCACGCCTTTGCGCAGCGTTACCGGTTCGGCGTTTCCGTCCAGCAGCGTGCCATTGCGGAAGAAGCCGAGGCGGGCACGGGTGGCGTGATTGCTGGTAACCTCCACGCTCACCTTGAACGGCTCGTCGCGGTTGGCCCTGCGCGGAGCGTCCACGCGGCGTACGAGCATCTCCGGGCGATCCGGCGGGTTCACCGGGACAGTCATCACGCGAACACCCGATTCGCGCAGCCGCGCGAGGCTCGCGGCCACGTCACCCCGCGTCTCGCGGCCGTCGGAGAAGACCACCGCCGTACGGGTATATCCGGGCGGGAAGGTCGCCTCGGCGAAATGGAGCGCGGCGGCGAGGTTCGTGGCGCGGTCGTCGAGCATCTCGGGCGTGGGGAGATCATGATCCGGCTGCCAGTCGAGCGGCTGCCCGGCAAAGGCGACCCAGCGCTCTGCGTCCGGCTGCTCCGCGAGCTTCTCCGCAAAAGCCTTGGCGGCGGTGAGCGCTTCGCCGCCCATGCTGCGGCTCGCGTCCACCAGCCAGACGACGGCATGACGGCTGCTCCGCGCGATCCATTGCGGCTCGCAGAGCGCGAGTACCAGCAGGAGAAGCAGCGTGGCGCGCAGGCCCACGCTCCAGCGCTGTCGCCCCGGCGAGAGTCGCGCCAGCGTCCCGCGATGCCACCAGCCGATCAGACCGAGCGCCAACAGGCCGAGAAGCGGCCAGGTGTGCAGCAGCTCCACTTTCATTCCGTAATCCTCCGGCTGAATAATCCCCACTCCACGACCAGCCAGACCGCCCCGAGCGCCACGGCCCACCACCAGAGCGGCCACGGATTTCCTCCGCGCGCCGCCGCCTCCACCGTCTGTCCTGCCCCGGTGTCAACGCTCGCCAGTCGCGTTACCGTCTCTCCGGGCAGTCCGGCACGTGTGACCCCGTCGGACGCTCCCGTCTGGAGCGATTGCACGAGATTGCCCATCAGGATCGGGAACGCCGTCCGCAGCACGAGATCCGACCCCTCCAGCCCGAAGGCCAGCACCATCCAGCGATTCCCCTCCTCCCAACGTCCGAAGAGGAGCGGCTTGCCAAAGCTCCCGGCGTAGGTCACGGCTCCGGCAGCGGGAGTATAGCTTTCCGCCGCGAGCAGACGGAGCTGATCGAGCGCGACGAACCGCAGCGGCGCGCTCTCGCGGTCGAAGTCGCTCACCATCGGCGACTCCATCGGACCGTCGTAGCGTCCCCAGAAGCCGTCCGCTCCGGGAGCGAGCACCACCATGGCCGGGCGTTTGAGTCCCTCGGGCGGTGCGGCCTGATGAAAGAGCGTCAGTACGCGCGGCGAGGGCGGCGCTTCGGGAAGGCTCTCGGGCGGCCAGACGTGGACAAGCTCCACCATCGGCAGCGATTCAAAGACGGCGGAGAGAAAGCTGTGCGGCGGGGAGACCAGCTCGACCGTCACCGGCTCCAGCGCCGGGATCACCACCTGCGCGGCATCATCCACGGGCAGATCATCGCGGCCCCCCTGACGCAGCACGGCGTCAAAGCGGACCTCGCCCGTGGCCGTGCCGCTCCAGCTCTTTTCCCATTCGGCTTCGGCGGGAAGTGTCTGGACATCGAAGAGCTGGCCATTGCGGCGAAGCTCCAGCGTGACCGGTTCGCCGGTCGTCTTCCGGTGAACCCGCGCAAGAAGCTGGTATTCGCCAGGAGCCGCCGTGGAGCGCCGCCCGGAGAAGAGTGTGAGCCCGGCATTCTCGGGCGTCGGCGTACCGACCCGCAGCCATTCCACGCTTTCAATTCCTTCGGGCGCGGCCTTCCAGACGCCATCGCTAATGAGTACCACGCGCCCTTCCTCGCCGCGAAGCTGCCCGGCCAGCGCGAGAGCGGCGGGAAGATCGGCCTGCCGCGCGGCGGGCTGCGCCGTCTCCAGCGCACGCAGGAGAGCTCGGCGATTCCGGCTCCAGCCGTGGAGGACGCGGGGAGATTCGCCCGCTTCAATGAGCAGCGCGGTATCGAAAGCCCGCATCTTTGCAATCCGCTGGCGTGCCGCCGCCCGGGCGGCCTCCCATCGGGTCGCATCCGGCGCGGGGACATCGTGGGCCGCCATGCTCGCCGAGGCATCAAGGAGGATCACTTCGCGCGCGGCGTTCTCCGACTCCCCGCTGCTCATCGGCCGCGCAAGCGCCACGATCAACAGGAGAAGAAAGAGGAGCTGGAGCAGCAGCGAAAGCCAGCGCCGGAGCTTGCGCCAGAGCGACTGATTGGCCACCTGCGGCACCGCCCCATCCCAGAAAAGAAAGCTGCTCACCCGCCGCCGATCCAGCCGCGTCCGGATCAGATAGAGGATTACCACCGGCACCATCAGCGCCGCAAATCCCCACGCCATCGGCCAGAGAAAGTTCATCGGATAAACCCTCCCTTCATCAGCGCGGTCATCAGCAGGTCGGGAACACTCTCCGCCGTCGTGGTTTGCAGGAGCGCGATTTTATGACGGCGGCAGTAGTCGGCGATCGTGCGCTGATAGTTCTCCACCCGCTCGCGGTAGGCGGCGCGAATCCGGGGATCGATGATCACCTTTCGCAGATCGCCGCTCTCCGTCTCCTCCAGCTCAAATTCGCCCCGTTCTCCGGCGTCCAGCTCGGTAGCGTCGAGGAGCTGGATCACCGCCAGCTCGCTGCGCGAGTAGCGCAGCCGGTCGAGCGCGCGCAGGGCGTCCCCGGTGTCGCACCCGAGCAGATCGCTCACCCAGATCACCATGCCGCGCCGGGGCTGCGAGGCGAGCCAGCGGCGCATCGCCGTCTCCAGCGGGATGGGGGGGCGCGCGTCAGAGACCGGACAGCGGGCGAGATAGCGGAGCAGCTGGAGAAAGCGATGCTTGCCCCGCGAAGGCCGCCACGGCTCATACCCCTCCACGCCCAGCGGAGCGACCCCGGCGCGATCGAGATTCGCCAGCGTAAGGTAGGCCAGCCCCGCGACCGTGCGGCGGGCGGCGTCGAATTTTACAGGCGCGCCCCAGTCCATGGAAGCAGAGGCATCAAGCAGGAGATGGACATGGAGATCCTCTTCCTCCTCAAAAAGCTTGAGGACGAGCTGTCGCCAGCGGGCATAGGCGTTCCAGTCGATATGCCGCCAGTCGTCCCCGCTGACAAAGGGGCGATACTCGGCAAATTCGATGCTCGACCCGTGGCGCGTGCTCTTGCGCTCGGCGCGCATCTGCCCCTGCACGATGCGCCGCGCCACCAGCGCCAGCGACTCAAGCTGCGCGAGAAAGTCAGCGTCGAACAGGGAATCTGCCTCGGTGTCCGCCACGGCGTAGAAAAATCAAAAGACTAGGCTTGCTCAGCCCAGAGTTTGCGTCGGGTTTCCACGAGTTCGGTGAGCAGCGCGTCGGTACAGACGCCATCGGCCTGCGCCTCGAAGTTGAGCATTACGCGATGTCGCAACACCGGGAGGGCATTGGCGAGGATGTCGTCGTGCGCGACATGAAACCGCCCATTGAGCACGGCGCGGATCTTCGCCGCGAGGATCAGTGCCTGCCCCGCGCGCGGGCTGGCTCCGTAGCGGACGTAGCGCCGGATGCGCTCGGGAGCCTGCGGGGCGTCGGGGTGCGTCGCCATGACGAGCTGTACCACCGCCTGCCGCAGCGACGGGGCCACCGGAACCTCCCGCGCCAGCGCGCCCATTTCCACGAGGTCGGCCCCTTCGAAAACGCGGCTGACCCTCGGCTCCTCCCGCTGCGTGGTCGAGTCGAGAATGCGGTCAAACTCGGCCTCCGTCGGGTATGGTACCATCAGCTTGAAAAAGAAGCGGTCGAGCTGTGCCTCGGGCAGCGGGTAGGTGCCCTCCTGCTCCAGCGGGTTCTGCGTGGCGAGGACAAAAAACGGCTTGCCGAGCGGGCGCGTCTCTCCGGCGACGGTGACACTGCGCTCCGCCATGGCTTCGAGCAGCGCGGACTGCGTCTTGGGCGTGGCGCGGTTGATCTCGTCGCCCAGCAGCAGATTGCAGAAGATCGGCCCGGGGGAAAACTCAAAGTGCGATTGCCCCTGACCGTCGTCGACAAACACCCGGGTCCCCACGAGATCCGCGGGCATCAGGTCGGGAGTGAACTGCACGCGCTGAAACTCCAGATGCAGCGCTCCGGCGAGCGAGCGGACCAGCAGCGTTTTCCCCAGCCCCGGCACGCCTTCCAGCAGGACATGGCCTCCGGCGATCATCGCGATGAGGGTCTGCCCGATCACGGCATCCTGACCGACGACCACTTTCTGCACTTCGGCCTTTAACTGCTCGAAGCGGGATCGGAACTGTTCCAACGACTGGATAAGGGCGGCATCGGTGGCGGGATCAACGGCGGGGGTGGTCATGATGGAGAAAGGTTCAGCGCGGGCGGGATTCGGAAGGAGGTTTGATACGCTCGAAATAGTCGCGGATGCTCTGCCGGTGACCGGCGGGCAGGCTTTCATCCGCGATCGCCTCGCGGGAGAGCCGTTCGTAGGTGGGGAAATCGGCCTGTGCCACGTCGCGGCGCGTAGCCGTGGCGGAGCTGCCGGTGTCGGACTGGAGCGTGGTCTTTACCGACTCGCCCTCTTCCTGCGCTGTCCCGGTGAGTTGCTCGGCCTGACGCGCGGCGGCGCTCTCGGTGGCATCGCCAAAAAGCTCTCCTCCGGAGTGCCGTCCCGCGCTGCTGCCCCCGGGCTGACGGAGGAGCGACGCGAGGGGCGGGGGAGGTCCGGGCATTTTCCCTTCGCAGAGTCCGGCGCGCAAAGCGGCGAGCTGCGCGAGCTGAGCCCCGAGGCGGTCGCATTCGCCGTTCGCATTGCACTGCCCGGCCAGCGCCTTTTGCATCCGCTCCATCCCCGATTGCATCCTCTTGCGGTCGCCCTTCTTCCCGCCTTCCGAGAGCTGTTGCATGGCGTCGGCGGCCTGCTTCTGGCCTGCCTTGGCGAGTTTCTCCCCGGTCTGGCCCATCCGTTCCGCAGCCTCCCCGGCTCCTTTGGGAACCGGCTGGCCTTCCTTCCCCAACTGTCCGGCGAGCTGCCCCGCCTGATCGCGGGCCGCTGCGAAATCGCCGCGTCGGAGCGCTGCGCTCATCGCGCTCATCCCCTCCACCGACTCCATCGCCCCGGCCATCTCGGCGGCGTGCGGCTCCAGTGAGCGCGACTCCAGCTCCTTCCGGCGGGCGGCGACCGCCTCTTCCAGCCGGTTCAGATCAGAAAAGACCTCGGCCTCGCTCGCTTTCGGATTCTCCAGCCGCTCTCGCAAGGGGACCAGCTCCGCCATCAGCGCACGCATCGCCTCCGCCTCTTCGGGAGATTCAAAGCTCTCCTCCCAATCCTTGAAGAGCGCCTCCATCGCGCTTGCGCGGCGCGGATTCCCCAGCGCGGCGGCGCCTTCATAGGAAGTGGCGAAATGCAGCGAATAGAGTGCGGAGAACAGCGCGCTCATCACCAGTAATACTCCAAGCGCCAGCCCGCCCTCCCGGGGCCACGGCAGCGGCCAGAGGCGCGACCACCCTGCCTCGGCGGTGCGTTGCCGGGCTGCCTCCAGTGCGGCGCTCTGCTGCGCGGCGACCCATGCGGACGCCTCGGCCTGTCCCGCCAGCTCCGCCGCCGAGAGCAGGCTATCGGGCAGCGCCAGACGACGGTCCAGCTCATGCAGCAGCGCCCGGGGCCTTACGGGGCGGAACCACGCCCCGACGGCCACCGCCGCCAGCAGGCCCCCTGCCAACCCCGCCGCCACCGGCCATGCCTCAATCCAGCGCGGCTGCCACCATAGCGCCGCCCCACCCGCCAGCGCCGCCCCGGCAAGGCCGATCCCGGCGAGGGTCAGCCCCCGCTGCAACCGCGCGATCCGGGCACGCCGCGTCGCCGTCTCCAGCAGGGGATGAAGAGAAGGGGGGATGGAACGCATGATGATATAAAACGTATTTGAAGACGTTGGGGGACGACTTGCTGCTCCATTGCGATTGTCTATCAAGGTTACGACAAAAGCTATCTTTTCCTTAAGGGGGGGACTTTCAGGCCTTTGGATTGACCTCGAAGCGCCCTCCGGGGCATCCTTTCCGCTTTATGGACTCCAGCGCCAAAACCTTCCTCCTCGACCTGCTCAATACCCCCAGCCCTACCGGCTTTGAACTTCCCGGCCAGCGGAAGTGGGCCGACTACATCCGCCCCTCCGCCGACCGCGTGGAGAACGACGCCTACGGCACGGCATGGGCTACGCTCGACGGCCCTTCCGGCGGCAAGCGCATCATGCTGGAGGCGCACGCCGACGAGATCGGCTTCATCGTCAAGCAGATCACCAAGGACGGCTTCCTGCGGCTCGATCGCATCGGCGGCTCGGACACCGCCACGGCGCGGGGTCGCCGCCTCGACCTTCTTGGCGACAAGGGCGTCGTACGCGGGATCATCGGGAACACCGCCATCCACCTCCGCAAAGGGGCGCAGGACGAGAAGGCGCCGAAGATCCATGAGCTTTACGTCGATGTCGGCGCGAAGAACCCCGAGGAAGTGACGGAGCTCGGCTTGCGCGTGGGCCATCCCGCCGTCTACAGCGACCGCGCGGAGGAGCTGGGCGAGCACTACCTCGTGAGCCGCGCCATCGACAACCGCATCGGCGGCTTTATCCTCGCCCGCGTCATGGCGAACCTGAGCGCCCGCCGCGACCAGCTCGCCTCCACGGTCTACGCCGTCAACGCCGTACAGGAGGAGATCGGAGGCCACGGCGCGCGGATGATCGCCCACCGGCTGCACCCCGATCTCTGCATCGTCCTCGACGTCACCCATGCTACCGACACCCCCGGGATCGACCATGCCATCCACGGCGAGGTCAAGCTCGGCGAAGGCCCCAGCGTGACCCACGGCACCTGCAATCATCCTCTCGTCATCCGCCGCCTCCTTGAAGTGGCCGGGCGCGAGAAGCTGCCGATCCAGCACGAATCGTCCTCCCGCTACAGCGGTACGGATACGGACGTCATCTTCGACACCCGCGACGGCATCCCGAGCGCGCTCATCTCCCTGCCGCTGCGCTATATGCACTCCGTGGTGGAAATGGTGGACCTGCGCGATGTCGACCGGATCGTCTCCCTCCTGACCGCGTTCGTGGAGTCAATCACGGCCGAGGACGACTTTTCCGTGCGGTTGTAAGATTGAAACGCGGAGGGATCAGGCGTAGCCTCCGTTCATGGAGGAGTACGATCTGGTCATTCTCGGAGGGGGCAGCGCGGGGTACAATGGGGCTGCCGCCGCCTGCGCCGCAGGGCTGCGTGTCGCCGTCGTGGATGGCGGGCAGCTCGGCGGGCTCTGCATCCTGCGGGGCTGCATGCCGAGCAAAGCGCTGCTGGAATCCGCGAACCGCTATACCACGCTCCGGCGCGCTGACGAATTTGGCCTCAGCGTCGAGGGGATTGGCTGGAGCCGCGAGCGGATTCTGGAGCGCAAGAACGCGCTGATCAAAGAATTCGCCGACTACCGCGCCGGTCAACTCGCTTCGGGACGCTTTGCGCTGCATCGCGGCTACGGCCGGTTCACCAGCCCGCATACCGTGGCGGTTGACCTCCCGGACGGCGAAACGGTGGAGTTGCGCGGACGGGCGTTCCTGCTCGCCACCGGCTCGCGGATTCGCTGCCCCGACATCGCCGGGCTGGAGGAGACGGGCTTTATCAATAGCGACGAAGTGCTGGAGTTCCTCACCGTCCCGAAGTCGGTGATCATTCTCGGCGGGGGCGCGATCGGTGTGGAGTTTGCCCATCTCTACTCCGCGCTCGGCGTGGAGGTGACGCTGATCCAACGCAATCGCCAGCTCCTCAAGGAGATGGACAGCGACGTCGCCTCCGTCGTCGAGAACGCCTACCGCAAGCGGGGGCTGAAAGTCTACTGCCACAGCGAGGCGAAGCGCGTGGAACGCACGGCGACGGGGAAACGGGTGACGTTTCTCCACGGCGGCAAGGAGCGTACCGTGGAAGCCGGGGAGGTGGTCTGCTGCGCCGGTCGCGAGCCGAATACGCATCGGCTTGATCTCGACAAAGCGGGGCTGGAGCAGACGCAGGGGCGCGTCCACGTGCACTGCTCGCAGCAGACCCGCGTCCCCCATATTTTCGCCGCCGGGGATGTCTCCGGACCGTACGAGATCGTCCACATCGCCATCCAGCAGGCGGAGCTGGCGGTACGGAACATTGTGAAGCTGCTGCGGGGGCAGGAGGGCGTCTCGGTACCTGCCGCGCTGGAGGAGATCGACTACCGGCTGCGCGTCTTCGCGGTCTTTTCCGCGCCGGAGGTGGCGATGGTCGGCTTTACCCAGCGGGAGCTGGAGCAGGCAG
>JBEBWR010000041.1:0-16857 GCA_040392045.1 Chthoniobacter flavus
GCCGCGCTTCGCGGTGAAGTTCTACCTCGTGGCCATGCTCTTCATCCTTTTCGACCTTGAGGTGGTCTTTATGTATCCGTGGGCCGTGGTCTTCCGCGATTTCATCGCAACCAAAGGCTCGATGATCTTCTGGAGCATGCTCAGCTTCGTAGCCATCCTGACTGTCGGCTACATCTACGCGATCAAAAAGGGCGTCCTCAACTGGAAAACTGCCTGACGTGACTGCGTCGCTCTTGAGCGCGTAGCAGAGCTACGCTTGCGGCGGAGTGGCTGCCGCCCGGGGAAGGAGGAGAGGCTTTGACGGTAGGAGGGAGAAGGGAAGAAGAGTTTTTAGGACTTATCTGCCCGTTTAAGGGACGGTGTGATTGACTTCGCGCCCTATCCGCACAGAAAAGCCACAAAGTGGCTAATTCAGGACGCTGGCTACGGCCTGTTCCAGTTCGGCAACGTCGTAGGGTTTTGCGATCACCCCGGCGAAGCCGTGGTCGCGGTAGCGGCTCATGATCGGGTCCATCGCGTAGCCCGAAGAGACGATGGCGCGGACATTCGGATCGATCTCGCGGAGCTTCACGACCGCATCCTTGCCGCCCATGCCGCCGGGGATCGTCAGATCCATGATCACCACGTCGAAGGGAATCCCCTTGTTCATCGCCGTCTGATACTTCGCAATCGCCGTTGGCGCGTCGAGCGCCTGTTCCACAGTGTAGCCCAGCGGCGTCAGCGCATAGGCCACCAGCTCGCAGATAATCTCCTCGTCGTCCAGCACGAGAATCTTCCCCTTGCGCGCGGATTTGACCACCGGCGCGACCTCCTCCGGGATGATCTCCGCCTCGGAAGCCGGGATATGGAGAATGAACCGGGCTCCGCCAATCGAGGGGTTGGACTCCAGTTGAATGATGCCGTCGTGGTTCTTGATAATGGAGTACGAAGTCGCCAGCCCCAGACCGCTGCCCTTTGGCTTCGTCGTAAAGTAGGGATCGAAGATCTTCTTCGCGATCTCCTCGGGAATCCCCGGACCCTCGTCCTGCACCTCAATGCGGACATAGCGGCCCGGGATCAGCGTCGGCGGGATGGGCGGCGCATTCGGAGCCGTAAAGTCGATGTTCTCCCCCGCGACATAGAGCGTCCCGCCCTCGCTCATCGCCTGAACGGCATTCACCGCGAGATTGCTGATCACCTGACTGATCTGCCCGGCGTCGACATCGACCGGCCAGAGGTCCTCCGGAATCGTAAATTGCATGCGGCTATTCGTCCCGCTCAGTGAGAAGCCGACCGTGTCGAGAAGCAGTTGACGCATCGATGCCGTCCGCTTGATCGGCGCGCCGCCCTTGGCAAAAGTGAGGAGCTGCTGGGCAAGCTCCTGCGCCCGGAGGCTTGCTTTCTTTGAGGCTTCGATCCGCTCACGCGCTCCGACGGGCGCGTTCATCATCGAGAGGGAGAGGTTGCCGATGATCGCCGTGAGGAGGTTGTTGAAGTCGTGCGCGATTCCCCCGGCGGCGAGGCCGAGCGATTCGAGCTTTTCGGCCTTCTGCCGCTCCTCTTCCAGTCGGTGCTTCTCCGTGATGTCGCGGAAAACGTAGACCGTACCCAGCTTCAGATCCTGCCGGTTCCGGATCGGCGCGGCGCTGATCTCCACGATGTGCTCGCTGCCGTCGCGCCCGCAGAGAAGGAGAGGGGAGGTGAACTGCTCGGGGTGATCCCGCAGGACATCGCGGTCGATCGGGCGGCGTGTGCGCTTATGGATGACCGTGAGAATTTCATCGACATGGCGGTCGCCGCCTTCCGGGAGCGTCCAGCCGGTAAGTTCCTCGGCGACGGGGTTGATCGTCATGATCCGCCCGTCGTTATCCGTCGTGATACAGCCTTCACGGATCGAGCGGAGCGTGACGGCGAGCATCTCCTGCTCGGCCGCGATATCCTCCTCGTAGCGACGGCGCTCGCGCTCGGCCGTGTCGCGCATGACCGCGAAGTCTCCGTGCAGCCGCTCTTTCTCCGACGCCAGCTCCTGTGTCTCGTGCTTTCGCGCGATCTCGGCAGCCGCGCGGGTGGCAAAGATCTGGAGCGTCTGCCGTGCCGCGCCGATGTTCTCCATCGGGGCGCGGTTGATAAAGCCGATCAGACCGACCACCGAGCCGTCGCTGTTGTTCAGGCGCGTGGCGATGAAGCTCTCCGCCTGTAGCGACGCCAGAAGCGTATCGGAGGGGAACCGGGCGCGGACTTCATGGGAGTAAGCCGCGATGCCACTGGCAAAAGCTTCCTCAAAGGCCGTCCCGCTGATCTGCTGCGGTGGATGATTGAGGATGCGGCCCCGCTCCACGAGCAGCAGCGGATGCTCCTGCGCCGCCGCGTCGCGCTCCAGAATAAAGGCAAAATCGTTTGGCAACAGCTGCGAGAGCTGCTGGAGCAGGGAGCGGATAAACTCCTCGCCCGTCATCGACGAGATGCTCATCGAGATATGATGCATCGCCTCCTGCGAATGCCGCCGCTCCGACGCGTCCTGAATCGTTACGACAAAAAGTCGCCGTCCATCGCTCGGCGCTTCCGCGATGGAGATCTCCACCGGGAAGGTGAGGAAATTCTTCTTTTGCCCGAAAGCCATAAAAGGGGCGCGATCATTGCGCCCCCGGCTGGTGATATCCTGGAGAAGATTGCGTTGTGGAATCAGCGTCGTGATCTTCTTCCCAAAGAGCGATTCGGCTTCGTAACCAAACATCGGTGCCGCCGCCGGGTTGCACGACTGGATCACCCCCTGCGCGCTGATGATCAGAATGGCGTCGGGACTTGAGTTGATGATCGAGCGGGCGAAATGGGCGTTGTGCTCCATTTCCGCAACCCGCCGGGCGTGAATCCGGTGGACAAACCACCACGCGCAGCCCAGCCCCGCCAGCGCCGAGAGGGCCGAGAGCAGCCATGCTCCCGTCCGGAGCATCTCCATACGATCCACCCCGAGGCTCGTCGCCGCCCGCGCGGCGTAAAACTCCCGCGCCGCCAGCGTAAGCAGGGTCACCAGAATCGCCAGGCTCAGCACTCCCAGCAGAAGCGAACCAAAAATCCGGGCGCGATAGCCCAGCCACTCCTTCGCCCGGTGCTTGAGCCGCTGCGTCCAGGAAGCAGGCGGGACCGTTTGTTCCTGTAAGGAGGAGGGCATTGTGGAATTTAGAAGGAGATGAAAGAGCGGACAGGAGCGCTCCCCATCCGTTCCCGGCCATTGAGGAAGCCGAGCTCAATGAGAAACTGTGTTTCCACCAGATCCGCCTTGAGCTCTCCGAGCAGCGCGACGGCCGCCGCCGCCGTTCCTCCCGTGGCGAGCAGATCATCGATGAGTACTACCCTTTCCCCCGGCGTGATGGCGTCGCAGTGAATCTCCACGGTCGCCTCGCCGTACTCCAGCGTATAGGAGGCCGTCCGGGTCTGGGCCGGGAGCTTGCCCTTTTTCCGTACCGGGACGAACCCCGCTCCCATTGCGTAAGCCGCCGCCGCCCCAAAAAGAAACCCCCGCGCATCAATCCCCACCACCTTGTCGATCCGGCGTCCGCGGTTGGCCTCCACGAAGAGATTGACCGCCTGAGTGAAGAGCCCCGCGTCCTGCAAAATCGGAGTGATGTCCTTGAAAATGATTCCCTTACGCGGGAAGTCATGGATGTCCCGGATGGCCCTCTTAAGGTGCTCCGAAGCAGTGTGAATCGGGGGTGCGGACTCTGACATCCTTCTCTGTTACCAGAAAAGCGGTCTTCCCGGCAAGAGTTGGCGGAATTTCCCTGTGGAAGAAATAGGGCGACATTACGTTTGCCCTTCGCATCCGGGAGTGGTACGCTCGCCTCCGCCTTGGGAAAAGTGTCCGGGTCAAACCGATACTTTTCCACGAGGGAAAACGGGTCCGAAGAACGAAGTCAGCCGATCTTCTTTTTTCTGTACCGGACTCCTTCGGATTGGCATTCCGGTTGGTTCCGAGAGAGCTCCTGATGAGTTTCTTTGAAACAGCGCGGAAGCCGATGCGATGGGAGACTGGCGCGGGAGCGGGAAGAGCGGAGGGCAGGGGCTTCTGATTTTGGGCTGGTTTCCCTTGTGAGATTGTGAGAGAAACAAGTCGGAATGAGTCCGACCGAAACCTGTGCCGGTGATGTCGACAGGCAGTAAGGGTAAGTACGCCCGCTGTTTCAGAGTTCGTCAGAGCCGGAGTTGCGCCTCCAGCTTTTTGCGCTTTCCTTCGGGAGAGCGGAGGGGTCGGAGGAGAGCATCGCAGGAGAGTTCGGTTCACACGACTTGATACGAAAACGTTATTACCTGCCCCCAGTACCCGCTCACATGCTTCAAAAATCTCTTTCAGGCGCTTCTTTGGCGCTCGTTTTTGCGATAGCTCCTCTGAATGCACAGGAGGCCACGACCAGCGACGCCTCCGGGAGTTCCGCCACCGTCACGACCGAAGAGGTCACCACGGTAGAAACCAGCGAAACCGAATCGGTGGAAAGCTCCAGCTTTTTTCTGCCTGGCGGCTACGGCTATCTGCCCGAAACGATCGTTCCGGGCACGGGGCTTTACAGCCGACCTCCGCTGGAAATCTTCCTCAATACCGAAATCGGCTACGACGACAACATCTACGGTTCTTCCGGCGATCCGGGGGCTCCTGACAAGAAAGGCAGCGGTACCACGCAGGCCACCCTCGGTCTGAACCTCCTCTATAATGGTCCCCGGACTTTCCTGAGCGTCGGTGGCGACGCCGGTGCCATCTATTACTGGGATCGCGACGGCGATAACGTTTCCCCCACGGGGAACCTGAACCTCGCCTTCGCGCATCGCGCCACGGACCGCCTCTCCTTCAGCAGCCGCATCAGCACCGGGTACTACACCCAGCCGAACGTCTGGATCTCGGGAGTTCCCCGTTCCAACACGGGTGACTACTTCACCTTCCGCGGTTACTTCGATGCCACCTATCGCTGGACGCCGCTTTTCTCCACGGTGACCACCCTCGGGTTCGGCTCACAGATTTATCGCGAGAGCTATGCCGACGTTTTTGACAGCGTCGACTACTCCATCGGGCAGCAGTTCCGCTGGGTGCTGACCCCCCGGTTTACCGGAGTGGTCGATCTGCGTTTTTCCCAGTCGTTCTATTATAACGACGGCAATCGCGACACGAACACCGAGGTCGCCAGCCTTGGTTTTGACTGGCTGATGACCCCGCGCCTGACCAGCACCCTCCGCGCCGGTGCCACCTGGCGGCAGTACGAGCTCGACGGCGCTTCTGATCAGGTCGCTCCCTTCGTGGAAACCGGCCTCGGCTACCGCTTTGGTCACGGCTCCATGCTTCACTGGACCGCCCGCTACGGCTTTGAAGACGGGAACTGGGACTACCAGCAGACCGAGGCCATCCGTACCGGCCTGAGTGTCTCCCAGACCATCACCTCGCGCCTCAGTGCTTCGCTCGGACTCTACTACATCTACGAGTTCCGCGATCAGCTGCTGCCAAATCAGCCCGCAGTGGACGATCAGCAGATTGTCGACGTTTCGGCGCGGTTGAACTACGCCATCACCCGCTCCTTCAGCATCTATGGGGGGTACAACCACACCCAGGTGATCACCGACAGCTCTTTCAACGAGTATAGCCGGAATCGCTACACCCTTGGCCTGAGCTACCGGTTCTAAGTCACTGCGGCTTAAAGTCGCAGGCGCTCTGGCCAAGCCAGCCGCCGATGTCCGTTTGTTTGCACCCTCTTGAGGTTGATCTCAGAGGGTGCAATTTTCCCGGGGTGGGTCATCCGGGGTTCATTGAATCAAGATGATCGGCGGAAGCCGGTGCCCCAAATTTCCGATGCAAATTCTGAGAGCAAAGCGGGAAAGAGCGCCAGAGTGGCGCGGTAACTGCTTCACCACCCCGTTGGTGTTCCCGGAGTTCCCGGGGCTTCATGACGTTCTACGGAGTCGCCCTGTCGCCCCATCCGTCTACTCCGGCTTGCGTTGCGTCTACGCGGAAGCAAAGAGTGCTTGCAGCCTCGCCGGTACGGCGTAACTTTGCCTCCCAGCCCGAATTTTCTCCCCCTCCCAGATCCCCTCCTTTCTCTTCCATGAACGATACCAGTGAAGCAAATCTGCACCTGCTCGATTACTGGCGGGTCATCCGATACCGTTGGCCTTTCCTGCTGATCGCCTTTATCATCGTTACCGGTGCGGCCGGCATCACCTGTTATTTTCTGCCCCGCGAGTATTACGCCAGCATCACCGTAGAGGTGAAGCCGGACGACACCACGCTGAAAATTTTCAGTAACGAGTTTACCACTCGCGGCAATACCGACATCCGGATGGCGCCGACGCAGTTCAAGATCATCCAGAGCAAGGAAGTCCTTTACCCGGTGATCGAGCGGCTTGATCTGGTTAATCAATGGAGAACCAGTGAGCCCCTCACCATGGAGCGCACCTACCAGCTCCTGCAAAAGAAAATGGCGAAATCCCGGGAAATCCGGGGTACCGACATGTTTGAGATCGGCGTCTTCTCCACCGACCCTCAGGAAGCCGCCGCCATCGTCAACGCCATTGGTCAGGAGTACCAGAATCGCCGCCGCCTGGAGCAGGAGAGCCATCTCCGTCAGGGGCTGGCCGAGCTGGAGAGTGTCGTCGCCAAGCAGAAATCGGACAAAGACGCCGCGCAGGCCGAGATGCTCCGCATCCGGGACGAAGAGGGGATCATCGACCTGAACCCCGAGACGATTGCATCCGCAGAGTCGCCCGAGCGCGAAGTGCTGACCCGGAGCGAAGCGGAAGTCAGCCAGATGCAGTCAAAAGTTGCCGAGCTGGAGACCCAACTCGCCGAAACCGAGAAACTCGACCCCGCCGTTCTCCTGAGCGCCATTCGCACCCTCGGGATTGATGACTCCAACGTTGCCCGCCTTCAGCCGCTCTATCAGGCGGCCGTCTCCGAAGAAGCCCGCCTGCTCAGTTCCGGCCTCGGACCCAATCACCCCCGGGTGAAGGCCCTCCGCGCGCAGAACGAAACCGTCTACAAGCAACTCTCAACCGAGCTGGAAGGCGTGCGCAGCGCCCTTTCCACCCGGCTCAAAGTCGCCCAGAGCACCTACGAAGCCCTCAAAGAGAAGCTGGAGGGTGAGCGCGAGAAGTTTAACGCAATCCGCCGGAAGAGCGTGGGCTATACCGGCGCCAAAGAGCGCTACCTCACCGCCAAGTCGCTTTACGAGGGGACGGAAACCCGTCTGGCCACCCTCACCATGCAGGGCCGCATGGCGATCTACCCCGCCCGGATCTGGGATCGTGCCGAGCCCCCGCAGTATCCCGCCCGTCCGAACGTTCTCCTCTACATGGGGATCGCCGTTGGCGCCGGTTTGCTTGTCGGCTTCGGCATCATCTTCTTCCTTGAGTATATCGACACCAGTGTAAAAACCGTAGAGGAAGTCGAAGAAGCCCTCAAGATTCCGGTCCTCGCCGTCATTCCCAAGCGGGTCCGACTGCTGGCCGACTCTCCGGAAGACTCCGCCGACAGCGAAGCCTATCGCGTGTTGCAAACCAATATCGACCTCGCCCGCAAAGAAAAGAGCGCCAGCACCTTTACCTTTGTATCCGGCGGCGTGGGCGAAGGTAAATCGACCACGCTCAACAACCTCGCCTGCACCTATGCGCTCTCCGGGCTTCGCACGCTGATCGTCGACGCCGACTTCCGCCGTGCCACGCAGCACGAGATCCTCGGCAGCGACCGTATCAACGGCCTGATCGAAGTCCTCGACGGCACGCTGAGTTGGAAGGACGCCGTCCGGTCCACCAATATCAAGAACCTCTCATTCCTTCCCGCCGGACGGTTCATTCCCGGCAGCCGCAAACCGCTCCAGCCCGAAACGCTCAAGCCGCTGATGGAAGAGTTGAAGACCGAGTACGACGTCGTGTTCTTCGACTCCCCGCCCATCCTCGGTCTCAGCGACGCCAGCATCGTCGTCAGTCTGGCGGACATCACCATGATGGTGATCCAGTACCGCCGTTTCCCGCGCTCCATGCTCGCCCGTGTCCAGCAAGCCGTCAATCACGCCCACGGCAACCTTTACGGCGCCGTGCTGAACAACGTCGATGTCGAGCGCGACTCCGGCTACCAGTATTACACTCAGTATTACGACTACTACGGCTCAAGCGGAGACACGTCGCGTCGCCGCAAATCCGGCGGCAAGGCAAAGCCGGAAGAAGAAACCGTCGCTCAGGGAGAATATTAGCCATGATTGGTAGATTGAAGAAGTGCTTTTCGAAAAGGGTCGCACGGTTGGCCGCCGCCCTGCTTATCCCTCTGATGGTCCTTACCCCGACCGGGGCGTATTCTCAGGAAGATGCGCCCACCACCCCGACCGCTCCCGCCCCTGCAAGGAATATGAGCGGAGCGCTTCGCCCCGGCGACATGGTGGAGATCCGCATCTCCGGAGTACCCGCCGAGGAGGTCGGGCAATTTACCGGGACTTACAACGTCGACGAACGCGGGATGCTCAGCCTTCCCTACATCGGCATGGTCCGGGGCTCGGGACTGCTGGCCAACCAGCTCCAGACTTCCATTGAGGGTCGGCTGCGCGGGGAGGGGATCTACACGAACCCTACCATCACCGTGCTGGTGCATAACAACGCGCGCTTTGTCAACGTGCGCGGAGCCGTGCGCGCTCCCGGTCGCTTCCCGTACACCCCGGACCTTACCATCATGACGGCGATCAATGCCGCAGGGGGATTCAGTGAGTTCGGTGGCAAGAAGATCCGGCTCATCCGGGACAGAAAGACTCGCGAGATCACCGTCAAAGACATCATCCGCGATCCGAAGAAGGACATTCCCGTTCGCCCCGGCGATCAGATCGAAGCGCTCCAGAGTATTTTCTGACGCGTCCGGTCATCCGCCGGCCATCGCCGCTCACAGCCGGAGCGGGTCCGTTTTCCGAACCCTTTGTGGTGCCCGGCTTGGGCGGGAGAAAGACTTCCGCCCGCTGGGGCAGAAAGGGCGATGGTCTATCATCTGGTACTTTGTAGCTTGAGGCAGGGCATCTCTCCCGACGAGATTGAGGAGATGATGCGGCGCACCCGCATGAGCCTGCTCAAGATTGACGTCGCGCTCTCCGTGCGGTGTGGTCACCTCATAGAGGAGGGGAGCGAAGGCATCGACGAGCGGATCGCTCCCGACCGCGATATGCGGGCGATTGATCAATGGGAGTTTTTCGTCGCCATTGAAGTGAACTCCATGGAGCGGCTTGCCGCCTACCGCGAGCACCCCGTCTACGTAAAGTACATGGAAGAAGTCCTCAAACCGCAAACCCGCCGCCGCCTCACCCTCAACTACGAAACCGACCCCCAGCGCCAGCGTGCCGCTGGACCGGCTTCGCGCTACCGCGCGGGGTCGCTGGCGCGACCTCTTCGGAGCGGAGATTTGCAGTGAGGAGGGAGGCGTAGCAGAGAAGAGGATGCACGTGGTTTGATGACAGACAGCCCTTCGATACCGGCGCCCGCTTTCCCATAGCGTAGTCTGGGAATCTCAACGCGTCATCGGAGAGGTTGGGAGAGCAACCCGCGCGGCGGCGCGAAAGTAGTCCAGACGAAGTCTGGTCTGGTGACGAAGTTGTCCAATCGTGGTCTTGCTTGCCGTGTTGGGGTATCGGTAGATTCGGAGCCCATGAGCCAAACCGACGCGTCCAGCTGGAACAAGATCCTTTTCCACATCAACTACTTTGAGCAGGGGCAAACCCTTGAGGAAGCCTGTCGCCTCGCCCGTGAACTCGGGGGCGACGGGATTGAATTTCGTCGCAAACCGCTGCGCTCGGAGCTTGCCGGTAGCGCCTATCTTGACGAACTCGCGCGCGCCATCGACAAACACCCTCTGGAGTGGGTCAGCTTCGGTGCCCCGGGCCCTGACTTCATGAGCAGCGACGCCGCCGTGCGCGAGCGCGAGCTGGAAAGCGCCATCAGCTTTTACACCGAAGCCGCCGGCCGCTTCCCCCTGAAAGTCGTCAACACCATGACCGGTCGCCTGGCAAACCCCGACTCTACCGTCTCCTTTCTGGAGTACGAGAAGCATGGGTCGGCGCTTGCCATCGACGAGCAGTGGACCCAGGCCATCGAAGGCTTCAAAGTCCTCGGCGCGCATGCGGAGAAGCTCGGCTTCCGTTTCGCCTTTGAGACACACGGCGTCTACCTGCATGACAGCCTCGAAGCCACCCTCAAGCTCGTCCGCAGCATCGGATCGCCCGCCGTCGGCCTGCTCTGGGATCAGTTGAACCTGATGCTTTTCCCGAGCACCCCGCCCTTGGCAGAAGCCGTTGAGCTTTGCGGGGAAGACCTCTTCTACGTTCACCTCAAGAACGCCCTCGTCCCGCCGCGCCAGTTCCTCGCCTGCTGCGACCTCGACGCCGGCATCATCAACATCCGCGAACAGGTAAAGCTTCTCAAAGCCGCAGGCTATCAGGGGCCGTGGTGCATCGAAGCCCCGCGCCCCGGCGATCGCGTCCGCTTCGCCAAAAAGGACCTTGCCTACCTCCGCGAAGTCCTCGCGGAAGTGTAAACCGACCCGGAATCACCGACGGAGCGTTGGGAGGAAATCATCCCACGCTCCGTTTTTTTTCGTTCACTCCCTGGGCAGGATCATAGCACGCCCCGCAGCCAGTCAATCGTGTAGGCGATCTCCTCGTCGCTGACTGCGAAGGGCGGGGTAAAAGCGAGCGTGTTCCCTGCCTCGCCGCTCTGGAGGAAGATGAGGCCCTCGCGGAGGGCTGCTTTGACCAGTTCATTCGTCGCAGCGCCGTCCAGCGTCAGCTCCAACCCGATGAGCAGGCCAAGGCCCCGGACTTCGGCGATCTTTCGCGACTTCAGCGTGCGCAGGGCTTTTTTGAGCGTAGCGCCGCGCTCGGCAACGCGCAGCGCCGTCTCGGGGCGGGCATGTTCCTCCAGCGAGGCGAGCGCCATGGCGCAGCCGACCGGATGGCCGAGGAACGTGCTCGTATGCAGCGCCTCTCCCTGGCTCTCCGGCCACGCATCCATCACGGCAGCTTTGCCCACGCATGCCGAGAGGGGAAAACCGCCCGTAAGCGCTTTGCCAAGACAGATCAGGTCCGGGACCACGCCGCTGTGCTCACAGGCGAAGAGACGCCCCGTGCGGTTCAGGCCCGTGTAGATTTCATCAAGGATCAGGAGCGCCCCGTGGCGATCGCAGCACTCCCGGAGCAGCGGGAGGAAAGCCTTTGGCGGAACCCGCTCGCCGCCCCGACCCTGCACCGGCTCCACAAGAATCGCCCCGACCGGCTGGCGCGAAAACGCCTCCTCCAGCGCAGCGCGAAGCGGCTCCAGCTCGCCGTCGGGAAAATCGTCCTCGCAGGCAGGGAACGCGGGAAAGGGCAGCTCGATCTGGAACGATTTCAACTGCTGAGCGAACGGCTCGCGAAAGAACGGCATGCCAATAACCCCGAGCGCACCGTAGCCCAACCCATGATAGCCGCCGGAGAACGTGATGACGCCCGGCTTGCCCGTCGCGAGAAGGGCGGTTTTCAACGCGGCTTCGACCGCCTCGAACCCGGAATTCCCGAGGGTCACCTTGCCGTCGCCCGCCCCCCAACGCTCAAAGGTCAGCGCGCTGAGCCGGGAGCAGACATCTGCTTTAAGGGGCGTGGGATGAACGTCGCCCATCGCGTGGAGCAGCTCCCCGGCCTGCCGGACAAGCGCTGCATGCACCGGCTCGGCGGTATGCCCCAGCCCGGCGACTCCAAACGCGCTCGTCCAGTCGAGGTAGCGGTTTTCATCCACATCCCAGACGTTGGTCCCCCGGGCGCGCTGCCAGAAGATCGGGTAATCGCTGGCAAGGCAGGTCACGTTCCGGGACTCATGGCGGCGCAGTCGCTCCGCCGCAGCGAGCGAGGCGGGGCCGGGGATGGCGGTATGCAGTTCGGGCAGCATGAAAAAAAAGAGAGGGTGACTTACTTCACATCGCCATAAACCCTCGCGAGACGGCGGGCCGTATCAGCCCATGTGGAGGGAGCGCTCATGGCACGGTGTACCACGGCTTGCCAGCGCGACGTTTCACGGTAGAGCCGGAGAGCGCGGAGGAGCGCGTCGTGAAGGGCTTCGGGTTCATCGCGGTGATAGACAAAACCGTTGCCGAATCCCGCAGGATCGAAGTCGGTGACCACGGGATGCAGCCCTTCGGCGGCGCGAACGACGGGAAGCGTCCCATAGGCGAGTGCGATCTGGCTGGTTTCCCCGGCGGGGTCCGGATGCGAGGAGAGCAGGAGCAGATCCGCTCCCGCCATGATCTCGTGCCGCAGGGTATCGCTCAGCCCGGCGCGGTAGGCGAATTTTCCGGGGAACTGCCGTGCGGCGACGAGAAGGTCGCGTTCATGACGGGGGGCGTGTTCCCCCACAAGGACGACCCGGAGGTCCTCAATAAGGAGGCGATCAAGGATCGGAGTGAGCAGATCGAGCGTCTGGCCGGACGTCGCGGGGACGTGGAAAAAAGCAATCGTCGGCCCGGGGGGATGCGGTTTCAGCCCAAGCTCGCGCAGGAGATGATCGCGGCAGGTGCGCTTGCCGGAGAGATCGTCGGCGCTGTAGGAGGCAGCGAGGCGGACGTCGTCGACCGGGTTCCACTGCGTCCGGTCGAGCCCCGGAGGGATGCCGTGCAGCAGGGAGGCGCGGGAACGGAGCGCGCCCTCCAGCCCATGACCATGCGCCGGGGTCTGGATGGCGGCGGCATAGCGGGCGCTGGCCGTCACCAGGGCGTCCGCCGTGAGAATGCCGCCTTTGAGGAGATTGAGCCGTCCGTGAAACTCCAGCGCTTCCGAGGAGAAGTAGTGGCCGGGGAGCTGCGTCAGGGCAAAATCGCCCGCGGGGAAATTCCCCTGATTGGCGAGATCATAAAGCGAGAGCACGCAGCGGAAGGGGAGTCCGGTCTCTTTGACAAGAACAGCGGCAAGGGCCGTCTGCCAGTCGTGCAAATGAAGCACATCGGGAGCGGGCGCAAGGTGTCGCGCCAGCTCGACAACGGCCCGGGAAAAGAAAATATAGCGCGCCGCATCGTCGTCGCTGCCGTAGAGAGCGTCGCGGTCAAAGTAATCTTCGCGACTGATGAGGAAGAGCTGTACGCCCCCGGCGGTTTCCGCCTCGTAGACGACCGCTTGCAGCCGCTGATCGCCGACGGGAAGGGTCAGTTGAAAACCCGAGTTGCGCGCATTGCAATGCTCCCGGATTGCGCGATGGTACGGCAGGACGACGCTGACTTCATGCCCCGCAGCGACCAGCGCGTCGGCCAGCAGGGACACCGCCTCCCCAAGCCTGCCGGTGGCAGCCATTGGAGCCATTTCGGAACTCGCCATGACGATCTTCATGGCGGGGAGTGTAGCCCATCTTCCGCGCGCTGGCTACCCCGGGCGCGACCCCTCCCCGGATCAGCCGAAAAGGCGCTTGCGTTGCCGGGACTCACTGCCTACAGTCGCAAACCTTTCGACTTTTCGCGATCAGGAATCATGACGTTGGGCCACTTACTTTCAGCAGAGCAGATCATTCCGAAGATGCAGGCCACCGAGAGGTGGTCGGCCATCGTGGAGCTGGTGGAACTCCTTGTCCGGCTCGGCAAAGTGCACCCTGACGATCAGGAAATGGTGCTCACCGCCCTCCGCGCCCGCGAGGAAACAATGAGCACGGGTATCGGCTTTGGCATCGCCATCCCGCATGCCTCGTCCGACCGCGTTACCGAAGTGGTCGCGGCGTTCGGGCGCTCGCCGGAGGGGATTGAGTTCGACTCGCTCGATCAGCTTCCCGTCAAGTTCATCGTCCTCTTCATCGTGCCGAAGGACCAGTTTCAGACGCACCTGCGCACCCTGGCGGCGATCGCCAAGTTCCTGAACGACCGCACCGTGCGCGAGCAGCTTGCCACCGCATCCGACGCTGCGGAGATTCTCTCCATTTTCGAGGCCTCCAGCGGCCGATAATTTCCTCGGGCTCCCCTCCTGTTTGAGGTGAGGGCGGTCCGCGCCGATTTCAATGACGATTCAGACCCTTCTCGAAAACCGTCTGCGCGCAGCCCTTCCGGAGGGCGCCGCCGCGCAGGTCGTCTCCACGAACGACCCGAAGTTCGGCGATTACCAGACCAACGCCGCCATGCTGCTCGCCAAGCAGCAGCGCGCGAACCCCCGCCAGATCGCCGGGGAGATCATCGCGAAGCTCGCGGTCGACGACCTTTCCGAAACGCCCGAGATCGCCGGGGCGGGATTCATCAATTTCCGGCTCAAGCGCGAGTTCCTCCAGCGGCATACCCGCTCGCTCATGGACGGTTCGCGCCTCGGGGTACCCGAGGCCGGGGAGAAGCGGACCATCCTCATTGACTTCAGTTCGCCCAACGTCGCCAAGCCGATGCACGTCGGCCATATCCGCAGTACCATCCTCGGCGACACGCTCTCCCGCATCGCCCGGTTCCTCGGGCACAAAGTCGTCACCGATAACCATATCGGCGACTGGGGCACGCAGTTCGGCAAAGTCATCTACGGGTGGAAACACTTCCGCAACGACGAAGCTCTCTCCGCCAGCCCGATCAACGAACTCGTGCGGCTCTACAAGGAGGCGAACGCGCTCTCCGAGAAAGACGAAGCCGTGCTGGCCACCTGCCGCGAAGAACTCGTCAAGCTGCAATCCGGAGACCCCGAGAACCTCGCCATCTGGGAGCAGACCGTCGCGCTATCGTGGAAGGAGTTTGAGTCCATGTACCGCCTGCTCGACATCGCCTTTGACGAGCGGCTCGGCGAGAGCTTTTACAACGAGCGGCTCGCTCCGCTCGTGGAGCGCCTGCTGGCCGACGGGACTGCCGAGATCAGCGAAGGGGCCACCTGCGTCTTTTTCCGCGATCAACCCGCGCTGGCCGACAAGCCGTGCCTCATCCGCAAGAGCGACGGCGGCTTTCTCTACGCCACCACCGACCTCGCCACGCTGGAGTACCGGCAGGAGCGGTGGAAGCCCGACGCCATTTGGTATGTCGTCGGCGCGCCGCAGGCCCTGCATTTTGAGCAGGTCTTCGCCGTCGCGCGGAAGCTGGGGATTCACGGCGACCTGCGCCACATCGCCTTTGGCAGCATCCTCGGCGAAGACCGCAAGCTGATGAAAACGCGCTCGGGCGAGAACGTCTCCCTGCGCGACGTGCTCGACGAAGCGCAATCGCGCGCGCTCAAGATCGTCGCGGAGAAAAACCCCGACCTCCCCCCGGCAGATCAGACCGCCATCGCGCGCGCCATCGGCATCGGAGCCGTCAAGTATGCCGAGCTTTCGCAGTACCGCATGAGCGACTACGTCTTCTCATGGGACCGGATGCTTTCCTTTCAGGGAAACACCGCGCCGTACCTGCAAAACGCCTACGTCCGCATCCGCTCCATCTTCCGCAAGCTGGAGGCCGCCTTTGAGCTGCCCGCGGAGCTGGCCTTCACCGAAGAAGCCGAAATCGCGCTGGCGAAGAAGCTCGCGCAGTTCGGTGAAATCGTCCCGCAGACGCTGGACGATTTCCGTCCGAACCTGCTGGCGAACTACCTCTACGAACTGGCGAACACCTTCCACACCTTCTACGAAGCCTGCCCCGTCCTGAAGAGCGAAGGCGCCACGCGTAACTCCCGCCTCGCCCTCTGCGACCTCACCGCCCGCGTCCTCCGCCACGGGCTGGGCCTGCTCGGGATCGGCACGCCGGAGAGGATGTAGGGAGCAGGGAAAGCTTAGGGCGGGTTGCTGCTTCCCTCAGGTGAGTCGGCGCTGTAGAATTCCCGCCCATGCCCGTAGAAGGTCCGCCTACCATCCATGTCTTCGCAGGTCCGAACGGAGCTGGAAAAACCACCTTCGCCAAGACCTTCCTGCCGCTGGTTGCCTGTTCACGCTTTCTGAATGCTGATCTCATCGCCGCTGGAGTCTCTCCGCTCACCCCCGAAGCAGGTGCGATCACAGCGGCGAGAATCCTGCTCAAGGAATGGGATGCCTTGCTTGCCGCTCGGGAGAGCTTTGGCTTTGAGAGTACCCTGGGAGGCCGGGCTTATGTGCAACGTCTGCGTAGAGCCAGAGAATCAGGCTATCAAATTTATATCTATTACCTTTGGTTGCCATCTGTAAGCGTCGCCCTGCAAAGAATCCGTCAACGGGTGACAAAGGGCGGGCACAATGTTCCGAAAGCAGATGTTATTCGGCGTTTCCATGCCAGCCGATCCAATCTCAACGACCTTTATCGCCCTATTGCCTCGAAAACGATGATTTTCGATGCCTCTAGCCAGCCACCCACACTTGTAGTAGAGTCTACCGACCGGAGGGAAGCCATTGCCAATGTCAAAACCTACGAACAAATCAAAAAGACCTTCCTCAGTCACCTCCGGTGAGGTGTCCGAGCTCGCCCGCTTGGCAACTCGAGCCCTCGTTAAAGCGCAGCGTGTTGCGGCAAAGGAGAACGCACGCTTTAACCTGCCACTAATCATCGTCAGGAACGGTCGCACCATCGCCATCCCGACCGGCAAAGCGGAGAAACCGCGAAGCTTCGACTCATGAAGAAGGCGCTCCTCTGCACCGTTCTACTCGGGCTGATCTTTTCCCCTCTCCATGCAGAGGATGTCACGGCCGAGCAGTCGCCCAAAGTGAGCGGCTTGCAGACGGAAGAGACCGCTGATCCCGCGCCCGTTTCGGAAGCCACCCCAAAGGAGAAGCGCCCGCGAGCCCTGCCCTTCCGCAGCGTCGTGCATTCCATTGACGAAGAGAATCACGCCTACTTCCGCATGGGCAAGCATCGGCTCCGGCGGGTGCATATCACGCCCGAGACGCGGTTCCTGCTGGCGAGCGGTGAGCCCGCGACAGCGCAGGACCTGCGCGAAGGCATCGACATTCGCGGCTCCTACCGGAAGCGCG
>JBEBWR010000042.1:0-16753 GCA_040392045.1 Chthoniobacter flavus
TCTCCACCGAGGATGGCAGCCTCACCGACATTGAGCTGGGCAACTACATCGCCTCAAACGTTCTCGACCCCATCCGGCGCGTCCGGGGCGTCGGCGAGGCGAATATGTTCGGCACCGAGTATGCCATGCGCATCTGGATGAACCCGGCCAAGCTCGCCAGTTTCAGCCTCACGCCTGCCGAAGTCGCCAGCGCCATTCGTGCGCAGAACACGCAGGTCCCCGTCGGCCAGATCGGCGATCTCCCCGCCGCTCCCGGCCAGCAGTTGAACGTCATCCTTCAAGGCCGCGCGACGCTCGATAACGTCGAGCAGTTCCGCAACATCATCCTGCGCGTCAATGCCGACGGCTCGCACGTCTACCTTCGCGACGTCGCCCGCGTCGATCTCGGCGGACAGAGCTACGCCACGTCAGCGCGCGTCAATGGCCAGCCCTCCGCCGCCGTCGCCATCAAGCTCTCTCCCACGGCGAACGCCATGGAGACCGCCAAGCTGGTACGCGAAAAGATGACCGAGCTCTCCCGTTTCTTCCCGGACAAGACGGTGGTCAACTACCCGCTCGACACCTCCACCTTCGTCCAGATCTCCATTCAGGGCGTGATCCACACGCTGGTCGAAGCAGTCATCCTCGTGTTTCTGGTGATGTTCCTCTTCCTCCAGAACTTCCGTACCACCCTGATCCCTACCCTCGTCGTCCCGGTCGCGCTGCTCGGCACCTTCGCGGGTATGTACGCCTTTGGCTTTTCCATCAACGTGCTCACCATGTTCGGCATGGTGCTTGCCATCGGTATTCTCGTGGACGACGCCATCGTCGTCGTCGAGAACGTCGAGCGCATCATGAGCGAAGAAGGATTGCCGCCGCTACAGGCCACGCGCAAGGCGATGACGCAGATCACCGGCGCGCTCATCGGCATTACCGTCGTGCTCACCGCCGTGTTCATCCCGATGGCGTTCTTCAGCGGCTCAGTCGGCGCGATCTACCGGCAGTTCTCCATCACGCTCGTCGTCTCGATGGTCTTCTCGTTCTTCCTCGCCATGTCGCTGACTCCGGCCCTCTGCGCCACGCTGCTCAAGCCGGTGAAAGCTGGGCATCACCACGTGCGCCGCGGCTTCTTCGGCTGGTTCAACCGGACCTTTGATCGCGGTACGCGCAGCTATCAGAGCGGAGTCGCCGGGATGCTCAAGCGGACCTTCACCTCCATGGTCGCCTACGGCGCGATCATCCTCCTCATGGGCTGGCTCTTCGTACGCCTCCCCTCCTCCTTCCTTCCGGAAGAGGATCAGGGCTATCTGATTACCAACATCGTCCTGCCCACAGGGGCCACTCAGGAGCGCGCCATGAAGGTGATCAACAAGGTCGAGGAGTTCTACCTCGGCCAGCAGGAGATCGATAGCCTCATCACCGTCTCCGGCTTCAGCTTCAACGGTCGCGGGCAGAACTCCGCGCTCGCCTTCGTCCGCCTGAAGCATTGGGACCTCCGGAAAAAGGCCGAGAATAGCGTTCAAGCCGTCATCGGACGCGCCTTCGGCGCTTTTAGCCAGATCAAGGACGCCATCATCTTCCCCGTCAACCCGCCGCCCATCAGCGAGCTGGGCAACTCGTCCGGCTTCGATCTCCAGATTCAGGACCTCGGCGGCCTCGGTCACGACGCTCTCATCTCCGCGCGAAACGAGCTGCTCAAGATGGCTGCAAGCGATCCGCGCGTCGCCGGTGTCCGCGCCCAAGGGATGGAGGACGCCGCCCAGCTCAAGATTGAGGTCGACGAAGTGAAAGCCGAAGCCCTCGGCGTCTCGCTCTCCGATCTGAACACCACGCTGGAAGCCAGCTTCGGCTCCAACTACGTGAACAACTTCGTGAATGGCAACCGCGTCCAGCGCGTCATCCTCCAGCTCGACGCCCCCTACCGCATGACCCCCGACGATATCGGCAAGGTCTTCGTACGGAATAGCCGCAGCGAAATGGTCCCGCTCTCCGCCTTCACCAGCCTCCGCTGGACTTACGGCTCGCCGCAGCTTCAGCGCTACAACGGCTTCCCGTCGATCAACGTCGTCGGTACGGCCGCTCCCGGCGGCAGCACCGGCGAAGCCATGGCCGCCATGGAAGAAATGGTCGGCAAGCTGCCGCGCGGCATTGGCTACTCGTGGTCCGGTCAGTCGTATCAGGAGAAGCTCTCCGGCTCGCAGGCCCCGATGCTCTACGCCATCTCGCTCGTCGTCGTCTTCCTCTGCCTTGCAGCCTTGTACGAGAGCTGGTCGATCCCCTTTTCGGTCATCCTCGTCGTTCCGCTCGGTATCGTCGGTGCGCTGCTCGCCGCCAGCCTGCGCGGAATGCCAAACGACGTCTACTTCAAGGTCGGCCTTCTGGTCACCATGGGGCTCTCGGTCAAGAACGCCATTCTGATCATCGAGTTTGCTAAAGACCTGCAAGCCGAGGGAATGGAGCTGATCGCCGCCACGCTGGAGGCCGCCAAACTCCGTCTCAGGCCCATTCTGATGACCTCAATGGCGTTCATCCTCGGCGTAACCCCCCTCGCGATCAGCCGCGGCGCAGGCTCCGCCAGCCAGAATGCCATCGGTACGGGCGTGATCGGCGGGATGATCACCGGCACGGTTCTGGCTGTTCTCCTTGTTCCCGTCTTCTACGTCGTCGTCCAGCGGATCTTCGGGAAAAAGCCTTCACCTCCCGCCGACAAATCGGAGGAGAAACCAGTGTTGACGACCTGAGCCGAGTGGAACCGCCGGATCGTAGTGGGCTCCAGCAGGTGCTGCCACTCAGGTGAAAACAGCACAGCCCCATCCTCAATCGAGGGTGGGGCTGTTTCGGTTTTCGGATCACCGCCCCCTTTAGGCCCTCAAGCCTCGGACGTCGGCCAGTAGAAGGAGTCCGGGAGACTCCGCGCACCAAAGATCGCCTGCCCAACGCGCACCACCGTCGCTCCTTCCTCAATCGCCGTTTCAAAATCACCGGACATCCCCATCGACAGCTCCTCCAGCTCCGGCGCATGAGCTCGCAGTCGGTCGCGCAGCTCCCGCAGCAGCACAAAGCAGCGGCGCACCCGCTCCGTATCCGCCGAGAACATCGCCAACGTCATGAAGCCCCGCACCCGTAGCGCGGAGAATGCAGGCAGCTCTTTCAGAAACCGCTCCACCTCCTCCGGCGGCAGCCCGTACTTGCTCTCCTCCCCCGACGTATTGACCTGTACAAGCACCTCAAGCCCACGCCCCTCCGCTTGCAGCCTGCGATCGAGCGCCTCGGCCACGCGCAGACTGTCGAGCGCGTGAAACTCCGAGGCGAACTTCGTCACCAGCTTCACCTTGTTCGTCTGCAAATGCCCAATCATCGCCCACCGCAGATCGGTCAGATCCGCCAGCTCCCGCTGCTTGCGCTCGCCCTCCTGCGCCTTGTTCTCCCCCAGTTCGCGACACCCCGCCGCATAGGCAAAGCGGATACGCGATGGGTCGATCGTCTTGCTCACCGGCAGCAGCCGCACCTCCGCGACTGCCCGCCCGGCCCGGGCGCACGCCGTCGCGATTCGCGAACGGACTTCCGCGATATTCTGCGCAATCGCCTCTGCCGTATCCGCCTGCGGATACCCCGACGGTAAAGAAGATGAGTTCACGGCAGGCATTAAAAGGGAGTCCGCACGGATTTGGAATGGAAAAGCAAGAAACGGAGTTTCCTCCGGAACAAACCTGCTATGCTGATACCCGTGCAGTCCAGCCACTCCACTCCCGATGCCTTCGCCACCGACCAGCAGCGCTGGGAGGCGATCGTCGCGCGCGACCCCGCCGCCGCCGGACAGTTTCTCTACGGTGTCGCCACCACCCGCGTCTTCTGCCATCCCGGCTGCGCCTCCCGCCTGCCGCGCCGCGAGAATATCCGCTTTTTTCGGAACATCGCCGAAGCCCGCGCCTCCGGGTTTCGCCCCTGCAAACGCTGCCAGCCCAACGGACCCGGCCTTGCGGCTCAGCACACCGAGCTTATCACCAACGCCTGCCGCATCCTCCGCGAGACCGAGCCGCCCCCCGCCCTGCACGACCTCGCCCGACGCGTCGGCATGAGCCCGTATCACTTCCAGCGCACCTTCAAGCGCCTCACCGGCGTCACACCGAAAGCCTACGCCACAGCGCACCGCGCCGACAAAGTCCGGCAGGCGCTCGCCGAGAGCCCGAGCGTCACCGAAGCCATCTACCGCGCCGGATACCAGTCCAGCGCCCGTTTCTACGAAAAATCCTCAGAAATCCTCGGTATGAGCCCACAGAAATTCCTCCGCCACGGCGAAGACACCGCCATCCGCACCGCAGTCCGCTCCTGCTCCCTCGGCCAGCTCCTTGTCGCCGCCTCCAGTCGCGGCATCTGCTTCATCGCCATCGGCGACGACGCCGAGTCCCTCTTCCGCGACCTCCGGAAGCGCTTCTCCCGGGCCACCTTTCTTGAGAGCGATCCCGCCTTTGAAGAACTGGTCGCCCAAGCCGTCGCCCGCGTGGAAGATCCCCGCCTCGACTGGAATCTCCCTCTCGACATTCGCGGCACCGCCTTTCAGCAGCGCGTATGGGCCGCCCTCCGCAATATCCCCGCCGGAGCAACCGCCAGCTACACCGACATCGCCGCGCAGATCGGCGCGCCAAGCGCCGTCCGTGCCGTCGCTCAGGCCTGCGGAGCCAACAAGCTCGCCATCGCCATCCCCTGCCACCGCATCGTACGCCGCGACGGCGGGATCTCCGGCTACCGATGGGGCGTCGAGCGCAAACGGACACTCCTCCGCAAAGAAGCCTCACCCAAAGCTCAAAGTTGAACAACGAACTGGAAACCATCGAATCGCTCGTCGCCGACCTGCGCGCCGCGCCCGACCGCTATCCTGACTCCGCCGCACTCGCGCGCGCCTTCCACCTCGCCCCGGAAGAACTCCACCGCCTCAGCATTGTCCACTACCATCTCTCTCCGGACGAGCTCCTGCTTCGCGCCCGGCTCGCCGCCACCAAGCCGCTTCTCGCTGACGACCGCGATTCTCTCCGCACCATCGCCCGCAGCGTCGGCTTCCCCTCCGTCTCCGCGCTCCGCCAGGCCTTCCTCACGCACAACGGCCTCACCCCCGACGCCTACCGTGCCCTTGACGACACCCGCAGCTTCCGCCTCCAGCTTCCTCCCGATTTTTCCATCGACTACTTCCGCCGCTACCTCAGCCGCGATCCCTATTGCGCTACCAGCCGCTTCGAAGGCGACACCTACCGTTTCGCCCACCCGTTCCCCGACGGCCCGCTGCGCATCGCGTTGAAAATGTCACGCACCACGGGGTCCGTTACCCTCTCCCGCTCCACCCCTCACATCAGGCAAGCCCACGCCATCGTCACCCGCCTCCTCGGGCTGAAGCAGAATACCGCCGCATGGGCCGCTCACGCCGAGCACCACGGCTTCGCAAGCCTCCTCGCCGCCGCCCCGGGGCTGCGTATCCCGCAAACGCCTGATGTCTATACCGGTCTGCTCTGGACCATCATGGGGCAGCAGATCAACCTCGCCTTTGCCTGCCGCCTCCAGCAGCGTCTGGTCCACCTCACCGGCGTCCCCGCGGGCGACAACCTCTACGCCGCCCCCACTCCCGAGGCCGTCGCCGCTCTCGACCCCGCCGTGCTAGCGCCCCTGCAATTCACCCGCAGCAAAGCCGATTACCTCACCTCCCTTTCCCGGCTCATCGCCTCCGGCCAACTCGACCTCGAAGCCCTCCGCACCTGCTCCGCCACCCGCGCCGAGCGAATCCTCCTCGCCCAGCGGGGCCTCGGCCGCTGGTCGGTGAACTACCTGATGCTCCGCGCGCTCGGCTTTGCCGACTGCCTCCCGCTCGGTGATACCGGCGTCACCAGCAGCCTCTATGGCTACTTCCATACCCCGGCCCGCCCCGGTCCGGAAGAAACAATCACCCTCATGGAGCCATTCCGCCCCTTCCGCAGTCTCGCCACCGCCCATCTCTGGCAGTGGAAACCCGCTCCCTGACGACGAAGGAAGAAAAATGTTAGCCGAACATTTCCGAACACCCAATTCACTAGACTTCACCTTAAAAAATGTTAGATAACGAAAACATTTAACATTATCCACTTGACGTAGAAGCAAACTTTCCGCAGACTTGCCAGTAACGATGGACACCCCCACCCTTGAGTCGATTGCGAAAGTATGCGGCGTCTCTCACATGACAGTGTCACGCGCGCTTCGCGGGCATGAAAACGTCAAGCAGGAGACCGCCGAACGCATTCGCAAGTATGCGGAAAGAGTCGGTTACAAACCCAACTCCATCGCCCGTTCTCTTGTTCGCTCCGGTGGCGGGGAAATGCATCTCGCCTCATCGCGGTCGATCATGGTCCCGTATCATGAGGCGGCGCTCGGAAAAAACCGTAATCCGCTCTTTTGGGACTATATCGAAGGCGCGGTCCAGGCGGCAGCCCTCACCCAAAGCAGCATCGAGGTCATCGGATTCAGCCGACAGGACGGCGAGTTCGACTTTATCCGCGCTTTGGTGGAGGAGAACCGGATCGCGGGCATCCTCGATCTTGGCCTCTCGCCAAAGGTGATCGACTACCTCCTGAGCCGGAAAGTCCCGCTGGTTTCCCGGCTCCAGAGTGTTCAGGAGATCGGGTCGCGGAAGAACGCCTGCCTTTATCCGGACCACGTTCAGGGCTATGTCATGGCTTGGCGCTACCTCCTCTCGCTCGGACATACGAGGATCGGATTCATCGGCAGAGAGGATCACCGCCCCCGCCTGAAAGAATGCCTCGCCGCCTCTCACCTGCTGCCGGAATCGCCGGCACTGGCGGAAACCGTATGGGTCAGCAGGCACCCGACGTCGGAAGCCATCGTGCAGGCTTTGGTTTCAACCCTCGGTCCGTGGGCTCCTGAGCAATGGCCCACCGTGTTCTTTTGCTCCAATGACGACGTCGCCCATCAGACGATCCTCGCCATGACCGAGATGAACCTCTCGGTGCCCAGAGATCTCTCCATCTTCGGCTTTGATAACTCCCCCGCCGCCGAGTTTTGCAATCCTCCCATCACCACGCTGCATAACCCGCGGACTGAAATCGGCGCAGCCATGCTGTGCCTCCTCAAGGAGATCATCGCCGGTCGGCCGGATAGCCGGGAGCGCGTGGAAATCCTCCCCATGCGCCTGATCGAACGCAAGAGCGTCGCCCGCCTGAAATAACCCTTCTTCATCTCTATGACCCCATCCACGCACCCCGCCAGCACCAACGCCCTTCGGATCGCCCGAGGCTTCCTTCTCCCCCCGTTGTTCGCCATCGCAGCCGCCATCCCTCTCCTCCCTTCAACGGCGGAAGCCGCTACGGTGCTTCAGTATGGTCCCAGCAGTGACTACGTTATCGATAACTCCTCCTTCGAACGTGTCGGCTCACCCACCGGATCGGGGCCTTACACGGTTCAAGTCGATTTTGACGAGACCACCCCGCTCTCCCCATCGGGCGGCTACACCGGCCCGACCTTCTACGGCGGCTACAGCTTTTCCAGTGACTCCTACAGTCTGAGCTTCGACCGGCAGGGATTTATCAATAACTACGCCAAGGCAAACGGAGACGACCTCATTTACTTCAACCTCCTCGGTCCCTCCGGGAATACGAGCTTCTACAGCTCCACGATGCACTTCGCTAGTGTCTTCGTCTTCAAACAGGATTCCTTCAACGCTCCATTCCAAAGCGGAAACGTGACCGTTAACGGGTTTTCCATCAGCGTCTTCAAGCATGCGAACGGTGCCACCACGACCCAGTTCAAGCCCGAGGGGCGGTGGCTGGTAGAAATCGGAGGCACCTATTATCTTTCCAATCAGACCTTTATCAACACCGTCAACGAGTCCTACTCCACCTTTGAGCTATCCGGCGACGACCTGCAATCCACGCTATGGGCCGCCTACGACCCTTCCGCGGGCATCTTCTTTGACGCTTCCAATGCCGACTTCCAGTCGCTGAATCTCAACGGCGTCACCTCTGTGGGTTTCTATATCGATGAAACCTCCTTCCAGACCACCAGCGGCACGGTGGGGATGCGCCTTGGCATCGGAGCATTCTCTGCGACCGCCATTCCCGAGCCGGGAAGCCTGACCTTCCTTGGAGTGGGCATTCCGCTTCTTCTCGGCTACTTTCTACGCCGCTAGATCATCATGCGTTCCTCCCTCTTCGCCGCTCTCGGAATCCTCGGGGTTTGCTGCGCCGTCGTGCTCTTTACCCGGCTGGCTTCCGACCCGGAAAAGCGCATTGCAGAAGCACCAGAAGCGAAAGAAGCTTTCCCGCTGATCCTCTACGGCGTACCCAACACCGATGAGGACATTCTCCGGGCCAAAGAGCTTGGCTTTACCCATATCTACCGCTCAGGCAGCGGATTCGCCGGAGATCCGACCGATCCCGAGCGCATGGAGGATATCCAAACCTATCTTGATCGTGCAACCCATCACGGCATGAAGGTTGCCTTCTGCCTCGATGGGCATCGGCGCATCCCCCGGGGCCAAACGGGTCTTGAGCAGATGCAAAGCATCGTTGCGCGCTTCAAGCATCATCCGGCCATCGGGTTCTGGTACTTCTATGACGAGCCCAACCTCCCCTCCCCCAAGACGAAAAAGGCCATGCTTGCCGCGCGTCTTCAGGAGAGCCCGGACAGCTCCGGCGAAACGATCGTCAAAGAGCTGGTGCGCCCGCCGGAACTGCTGCTCCCGGCTTACGAGATGGTCAAACGGGAAGCGCCGGATATCCCCGTCATCGTAATGATGGCGATCACCGAGGACGGATGGTGGCGCGATGCGTGGAAGCAGTTCCATGCCACCTACGACATCGTTTCCTTTGATACCTATCCCGTTTACGCGCTGCCCTTCCCGAAGGCGCCGATTGGCCGGGTCACCTCATGGATGGATCGCTATACCAAGGGCACCGACAAACCCGTCATGCCCTGTCTCCAAATCTTCAACTGGAACACCCTCGGCGCGCGGGTCGAACGCGCCAAGGCCGCCGGGAATATGGAGTACGTCAACTGGCGCTACCCCAACCTTGAGGAACTCCGCTACTGGAATTTCAGCTCCCTCATTCAAGGCGCTCCCGGCGCGATCTACTATACCTACGGCGGCCCTGATCTGAAACGCCGACCGCCCGATGAATGGCTCGACAACACCCTGAAAGCCGCGACCCACGAACTGCGCCGATTCACCGGCCTCACTCAGTCGTCCTCTCTCCATCGACTACCTCACGCCCAGGATTCCCCCATTCTCTCCGCTACATGGAAAAGCGCAGATGGCCTCTTTCTCGTGATCGCTAATGGCAGCGATGGCGAACAGCGGATCGTACAGCGGGAAATCCTCTCCGAACTGAATCGGGGGAATGCAAAAGCATGGGAGTTCACACGTACCGCAGGGCTTGATCTCATTGACGGGAAAATCGCGGGAATCAATCTTGAGCCATGGGAAATCCAGATATGGCAAATCCGGTAAAACGCATCAGGCCGCTCATCCTTCGGCCACGCCGGCGACAAGCCATGTCGCTGGCGGAGCTGATCATTGCCATCGGCATCGTGCTCCTTCTCGCGGCGATCTCCGTCCCTGTTTACACCCGATTTACCCGGCTTAAAGATCAGACCGTATGCAACTCAAACCTCCGGCAGATCGGCGTAGCGGTGATCAACTATGCCAACGATCACCAAGGCCTGCTTCCCGGCCCCGTAACGGCGACCCAACGCGCCACCTATACTTCTCATCAGCTCAAAACCGCCCCCATCTCTCTTCTTCACTACCTTGGCCCTTACCTCGGCCTCGTTCCTCCTCCCAGCAAGCAGACAGCGGTCGTCTTCCAATGCCCCGCGCAGGAGAAACTCCGCCGCGGCGAAGAAGACCCCGTATTCTACCTTCATCGTCAGACGAGGTTTCCGGACGGCACCATCCAGCGCCCCTTCGGCTATCAGGCCGGAAACGCAACCCCCATGGCGCCCCTGCGACTCACCAACATCGTGCGCCCGGCCGAAACCGTAGCCATTTTTGACACCTCCGGCACCGCCGCCGTCCCCGAGGTTCACCTTCAAACCCGCAACGTCCTCTTCATCGACGGACACACCGGGCAGTTCGACCGCAGCCGTCTCTCCTTCGACGCCACCACCGTCACGATCAGGTAAGATTCCCGGTAGTTGCCGCCCTCGCAAACCGCATCAGTGACGATGGATGATGGGAGCAGCCTTACCATGGAACCACCCAAACCGCATCAACCAGGGACGCATCTCACGTCCGGGAAACTGGTCCTCTCGCTATTCATCGTAGGCGTTGCGGGAATAGGCCTATTGATCGGCGCCATCGCCCGCCCTGACGAATGGTATCAGCAGTTGGTCAAGCCCGGCTTTAATCCTCCCGGCTGGATCTTCGCCCCCGTTTGGACCGTTCTCTATATCCTCATCGCCATCGTGGGCTGGCGTGTCTGGACGCTGTCGCGCAATCGCTTTCTCAAACCCCTATGGGTCATCCAGATGGGACTGAACTTCCTCTGGTCGCCCATCTTTTTCAGCCTACAGAGCATTGGCGGAGCGTTAGCCGTGATCGTTGCGCTTTTGGCGACGATCCTCATCTTTATCTGCTATGGATGGACGAGAGATCGCGTCTCTGCGGCGATGTTCCTGCCTTATCTCGCATGGGTCGCCTTCGCCACCTTGCTCAATCTGAGCATCTACCGCTTGAACCAGGGAGTGTCGTCATGAGAGGAATTTAAGAGCAGAACTGAGGAAACTGTCGAAATTTTGTCAAATCTTCTCTCCGAACCACGAGAAAACAGCTCTGTTTTCGCCCGCTCGAGCCTTCACCAATCCCTAAGAATGAACAACTACCGGCGGTCGGGGTCGAACCGACACTTGGGGTGAACCAAAACGGATTTTGAGTCCGTCGCGTCTGCCAATTCCGCCACGCCGGCGCGTTGTGATGCGGGAAGGTGGGGAAACGTAGTGAGTGCCTGCCGTATTTGCAAGGATTTCCGGCTGGTTTTTTGGACGACCCGGGCTACGCGACGGGAACGCTCTTCGCCGCTTCCTGAGCACCGCGCAGATCAAGCTTTCCGCTGGCCAGAATCGGAATCGCAGGAACGGGGCGTACGACTTTCGGTATCCAGAGCGCAGGGACGCCCGCCGCCAGCAGCTTGTGCCGTAGAGCGGGAAGCTCCACCTCCACGGTCGAGAGCAGGATGATCGCTTCGCCCTTCGCCTCGTCGGGAATCCCTACGATACAGATCGTCCGCTCGGCGTCCTCGGGGATTTCCAGCGCTTCCACGATCCGCGCCTCCAGAGTTTCGTGCGGCACCATCTCGCCCGCGATCTTGGAGAACCGCGAGAGCCGCCCTTCGATGTAGAGGAACCCATCCTCGTCAAAGCGTCCGAGGTCTCCCGTTTTGAGCCATCCGGCACCGTCAAACATTTCCGCTGTCCGCTTCGGGTCGCCGAGGTAGCCGGAGAACATGTTCGGGCCGCGCAGCCAGAGCATCCCGGTCTCGTGCAGAGAGAGTCGCCGCCCGGTCTCGGGATCGCGAATCTGTGCGGCGATCCCCGGAGCCAGCTTGCCCACGGAGCCAAGGCGCGAGGTGGGCTGGCTCTCGTCGTTTTCGGAGCGGTTGGGCGGGTCGGGCAGGTTGACGCTGACGACCGGTGAAGTTTCTGTCAGCCCGTAGCCCTGCTGCACGGGTACGCCGAGGCGTTCCTCAAAGGTCTGCGCGAGTTCATTGGGCAGCTTTTCCGCGCCGGTGACCAGCAGCTTCACGGAAGCGAACTGCTCCCGCGTGGCTTTGCGCAGGTAGCCGCGCAGGAAGGTCGGCGTGGCCAGAACCACCTTGATGCCATGCTTCTGGATCAGCGCGGCGTTCTTCTCCGCGTCCACCGGGCTCGGATAAGTCACGACCCGGACCGTTTCCATCATCGGGAACCAGAGAGTGACGGTACAGCCAAAGGAGTGAAAGAACGGCAGCGACGCCAGAATCGCGTCGCCGGGATTGAGGTTTAGCATCTGGCTGAACTGCGAGACATTGCCGATCACGTTCCGATGGCTCAGCATGACGCCCTTGGGGTCCCCCGACGATCCGCTGGTAAAGAGCAGCAGCGCTTCGTCGCCATCTCCCACAGCGGGTACTCCGATCTTCCGGATCAGCCATTTCGCCGGGAGGAACATCACCGCCAGCCGCCAGCGCACGATGCGCTTTTTCAGCGGCGGCAGCACTTTCTCCAGTCGGATCACCTGCTCCGGCTGCGGCATATCGGGGAGCTTCTGGAGCAGCGCTCCGGCGGTGATCAGGCTGGTCATCCCGCCGATCCGGTAAGCTGCCTCCAGCGCTGCTTTTCCGGCGGTAAAATTGAGGTTCACGGGAACTTTCCCCGCGAGGACTACCGCGAGATTTGCCACCATCCCCCCGCGACCCGCCGGAAGCGCGATGGCGATGCGTCGCTCGGGGCAGTGCACTTTCAAATACTCCGCCAGCGCGATTCCGGCGGCGAGAAGTGTGCCGCGATCCATCGCCGAGCCGTCCATCCCGTCGTCCACCACCCGCTGGAACTGCCGGTTCTTCAATCCCCGGATCACCGCCGACCCAAGATGCCCCTTGAGAATCGGACGCTGCTGATACGCCTGCTCTCCCAGCATCAGCATCCGCTCTCGCAGCAGATCAATGCCCGCCTCCGCCGCAGGAATCGGCTCTCCAAAGGCAATGGTGACAGGGTAAGGAATCCGCTTGGGCCATTTGGTAAAAAACCGCCCCTTCTGAAACGAGAAGATCGAACCCCAGAGCTGATCAAGCCAGACCGGCACGACCGGCGCGTCCGCCGCGCGGGCGATCAGTTCATACCCCCGCCGCAGGCGATTAAGTGCACCGGAGCGGGAAAGCGATCCCTCGGGAAAAATACAGACAACCTCTCCTGCCTTCAGCAGTTCCGCCGCTTCTTTGAGCGCTCCCTTGGGCTTGGTGCTGCTGACAGGGATCGCACGCATGAGGCGAAAGATCGGGTTCATCAGCGGCTGACGATAGATCGGCTCGTAGACGAGAAAGCGGATCATCCGGGGCGAAATCGCCTGAAGCAGAATCGCGTCCACCCATGTCACATGATTCGGCGCCAGCAGACAGCCCCCCTCCGGCAGCTTGCCCGTAACGTTCACGCGGTACACTCGCTGCACCAGCCAAGCACCAAGTCTGAGGAGGGGACTTTTCATATCCTGCAAACTTTTAACCGCTCTGCCCACAGATGGAAGCGATTTTCTTCCCTTCGCTCTGCCGCGCAGGCATCATCGGGAGCGATGAAACGCGCGTCGCTGATTCTCTTCCTCCTCCTGCTGCTGGCCTCGGTCGGTTTCGTCCTCCATACCAGCGCAGAGCTACCCGAGCGTGTTGCCTCGCATTTCAATGCCGCGCATCAGGCGGACGGCTGGCAGGACCGCGGCGCTTTCCTCCGGATGACGCTTCTGACCAATACCCTCCTGCCGCTCGTGCTCGCCGGAGCCTTCTGGCTCATCAGCCTTGCTCCCATGAGCACGCTGAGTATTCCCAAAAAGGAAATCTGGAGCCATCCCGCCCTGCGTGAACCGCTCCGGAGGATTCTCAGAGACGCCGGTTTCTGGCTCGGCAGCGTCAGCATCTGCTTCTTCACGGCGATTTACGCCCTGGTCCTCCGGGCGAACCAGCCTCCTCCCTCCCCGCTCGACGGCTCCCTGATGACGCTGATCACCCTCGTCAATATCGTCTTCACCATGATCGTCCTCCTCGTCCTCTTTCTACGCCTGCTCAAGCCGCCCGTCGCCGCTCTGAACACGCGTCAGGTGGAGGATTGACCGCCTCTCTGGCGGCTGCTACGTTGCGACCTTTTCCATATCTATACAGGCCCGCGCGCCTTTCGCACCCAATGAGCAAGAACTATAAAGAGACGCTGAGACTACCCAAAACGGACTTCCCCATGAAGGCCGACCTGATTACGCGCGAACCGGCGCGGCTGGAGAAATGGGAGCGGAACGGGCTCTATCAGGCCATTCAGGCGTCGCGAAAGAACAGCCCCCTCTTCGTCCTGCACGACGGTCCTCCCTTTGCCAACGGCGACGTACATATGGGCACGGCGCTGAACAAAACGCTCAAGGACCTCATCGTCAAGTCCAAGACCATGCTCGGCTACCGCGCCCCCTTTGTCCCCGGCTGGGACTGCCACGGGCTGCCGATTGAGTTCAAGGTCGTCAAGGAATCGCGGGGGTTGAGCCCGCTCGAAATCCGCCAGCGCTCCGAAGCCTACGCCCGGAAGTACATCGACATCCAGCGCCGCCAGTTCCGTCGCCTCGGCGTCTTTGGCGACTGGGAGAACCCCTACCTTACCCTCGCGCCGGGGTACGAAGCCGAGATCATCCGCTCCTTTGCCACCTTCGTGGAAAAAGAGCTCGTCTACCAGAGCAAGAAGCCCGTCTACTGGAGCACTGGCGCTCAGACCGCTCTGGCGGAAGCCGAGGTCGAGTACGCCGACCGTCAGGACCCCGCCATCTTCGTCCGCTTCGCCATTACCAGCGGCCCCCTCGCCGGACGCGGCTCCGTCGTCATCTGGACCACCACTCCGTGGACCCTTCCGGCCAACGTCGCCATCGCCGTTCACCCGAAGCACGCTTACGTCGCCCGCCAGTTCCGCCATACCGAAACCGGGGCCACCGACCTCTTCCTCATCGCCGAAGGCCTTACCGAAGCCTTCAGCGCTGCCACCGGCTGGCTGCCCGTGGAGAGTGGCGAATCGCACCGCTTCACCGGTGAAGCCCTCGAAGGCCTCCAGACGCAGCACCCCTTCCTCCCCCGCAGTTCCGCTGTCGTCCTTGCCGATTACGTCACCTTGGAGAGCGGTACCGGCGCGGTCCATACCGCCCCCGGCCACGGCTCCGACGACTACCTCACCGGCGTTCGCTACAAGCTGCCCATCCTTTCCCCCGTCGATGATCTCGGCTGCTTCACCGAAGAAGTCGGCATCCCGGCGTGGGTCGGCAAGTACGTCTTCGACGCGAACAAAGACGTCGTCGCGCACCTCGACAAAATCGGTGCGCTCGTCGGTCATCAGGTTTATACCCACTCCTACCCCCACTGCTGGCGCTCCAAAACCCCCGTCGTCTTCCGCGCCGTCGAGCAGTTCTTCATCAATATCGGCAGGATCCGTGGGAACGCTCTCGAAGAAATCGATCGCGTCAACTGGCTCCCCCATTGGGGTCGGAACCGTATCTACGGCACCGTCGAGGCGCGCCCCGACTGGTGCATCTCCCGCCAGCGCTCGTGGGGCGTCCCGCTCCCCGTCTTCTACAGCGAGAGCGGCGAGCCGATCCTGAGCGCCGAAGTCGCCCGCAAAGTCGCCGACCTCGTTGAGAAAGAAGGGACGAACCTCTGGTTCGCGCAGGACGACGCCTGGTGGGCACAAGCTGTCGGTCTCCCCTCGGGCAGCACCCGGCGCAACGACACCCTCGACGTCTGGATCGACTCCGGCGTCTCCCACACCGCCGTCTCGCGGAAGCACCCCGAACTGCGCTTCCCCGCCGACGTCTATCTGGAGGCCACCGACCAGCACCGCGGCTGGTTCCAGTCCTCCCTGATGACCTCCGTCGCGCTCTACGGCGAGGCCCCGTACAAGACCGTCATCACCCACGGCTTCGTCGTCGACCGCGACGGCAAGAAAATCTCCAAATCCAGCGAGTACCAGAAGCCGATGGACGCCGAGCACTTCGTCGGCAAGTACGGAGCCGACATCGTCCGCCTTTGGGTATCGAGCGTTCAGTTCACCGACGAAGTCCCCTTCTCCGAAGAGGCCTTCACCCGCCTCGGCGAAGCCTACCGCCTCTTCCGGAACACCCTGCGCATCCTGCTGGCGAACCTTCACGACTTCGACCCCGCTCTCCATCAGGTCGGCCCCGAAGCCTACACCACCATTGATCGCTGGGTCCTCTCCCGGCTTCAAGGCGTCATCACCTCCACCCGCGAAGCCTACGACGCCTACGAATTCCGCAAAGTCTTCCAGACGCTCAACCAGTTCTGCGCCGTCGACCTCAGCGCCCTCTACATCGACATCACCAAAGACCGGATGTACTGCGACGCCGCCGATGCCCCCCGCCGACGCGCCACGCAGAGCGTCATGCACGAAGTCTTCAGCGCCCTCACCCGGCTCCTCGCCCCCATCCTCGCCTACACCGCTGACGAAGCGTGGGAATTTGCCGGAAACGCCGACTCCATTCACCTACAGGAGTTTCCCCAGCCCGCGCTGGCAAAAACCGACCTCGCGCTGGAGGCGCACTTCGATCAACTGCTCGCCCTGCGCGGCACCATCGCTCAGGCCATCGAGCCTGCCCGGAAGGCCAAGCAGATCGGCAATGCCCTCGAAGCCGAAGTCACCCTCGCCATCGCCGACACTGAGTTACTCACCCGCCTGCAAGGGCACGAAGACGAGCTGGAGGAATTCTTCATCCTGAGCAAACTCAATCTCATCGCGGGAAGCGAAACCGTGGCAACCCTCGTCCCCACCACTGCGCAGAAATGCAGCCGCTGCTGGCGACACAAGCTCACCGTCGGAGCCTGCCCCGACCACCCCGAGCTGTGTGACCGCTGCGCCGGGGTCGTGTAACCGCTACCCCATCCCACCTCTAGAGCCACCATGGCCTCCTCCTCCACCCATACCGGCCCGATCGCCTACGGCAAGCTGCTGGCAACGCTTGTCGTACCGCTCTACCTGCTCGATCAGGTCACCAAGATCGCCATCCTCAAACGCTACGAGG
>JBEBWR010000043.1:0-16750 GCA_040392045.1 Chthoniobacter flavus
CTACGCTATCAGCTTATACCAACGACATTTGAAAACAGGTCTTTATGGCGCAGGACAAGCGAGAAAGACCGGTTTTCAAGAGGAGTTGGTATTACCACTGAACGCCGAAACTGGCGCTGATGATGTGCGCCGTATCGTTGCTGCGGCCCAGATCGACGTTGTAGTGCGCAGACATGCTTACGCGGTTATTAAACAATGCGTTCACCCCCGCTCCGGCGAAAAGGCTGGCGCGCTCTCCGGCTTCCGTACGGTAGGTGATGCTCTTGCCGCCGAGCTGGCCGTCGATGTTCCGCGCATCGTTGAGGAACTCGTATTCCCACGAAGCGCGAAGCTCCGGCACGATCACGGCGTTCTCATTGATCTCGTAGCGGTACGCGAGGCGAGCCCCGAGGTTGCTCCGCAGGCTGTGGATGCGCTGACGGTCGATGTCGAGGTTCAGGCTCTTCGCGCCGTCTTCCTCAAATCCGTCGATCCCCAGATAGGTGTACTGCACGCTGGCGGTGGGGCCGACGATCCAGTTCCCCGGCTTCCAGTCGTAGCCGGTGCCGAAGATGGCGCTGATCTCGCCGGTCTGCTGCGTGGAGCGCGCCGTGCGGTCGATGCTGCCGAAGTCGATCCGGCGGTGCACTTCGTACTCCCCGGCTCCACCCCAGACGACGCCGTCGAAGTAGAGGCCGGTATCGAGCGTGTACGTTCCGTAACCACCGAAGCGGGCGCCGTTCATCGTAGCGCGGCTCTCGTCGGTGTACTTCGTCTCCAGCCCTTCATATCCGGCGAAGAGGCCGGTGATGAAGTTCGGGTTCCAAGCGTAGTCAGTGCCGAGGACGAACCCTCCGGCGCGGGTGCGGCCATTGGGCACCTGATGCGCCTGCGTCACGCGGGAGAACACGCCGTTCCCCTCGATCCACGCGCTCCACCGGTTCTCTTCTTCCACCGTGGTCACGACTTCCTTGACGGCTTTGCTCTGATAGACGCTCTTTCCGTCGCGATCGGTCTGGAGTGCCGGGGCTACGGTGTTACTCTGGAAGCTGCCGCGCAGACCGTAGCGGGCGGTGCCGACACGCTGCTGGAGCAGACGCCCCTGCTGCTGGGTGAGGTTGATCGCCTGCGTGCCGATCGTTTCGTGCAACGCCGGGCTGATCTGCTGGAAGGCGTTCGCATATTCGTCGGCCTTCAAATGATCAAGAGCGATGCTGACGGTCTCCTTGTCGCCGCTGGTGGCGCTGATAAACCGGTCAAGCGCCTTGGCGGTGCTGCGGTGATTGGAGTTGGTCGCAAGCTGGCTATACTTCTCCGGAGCGAAGAGGGCGGTGTAGCTGGTGCTCTTCTTGAAGAGACGGGCGCGGATGCCGTTTGGCGTGACGACGTTATCGAAGTCGCCCACGATGTTGCCCGAGCGGATGAAGCGGACTTTGTCGCCGTAGCTGATGCTGCCGCCAAAGGCGACAGTGCCTGCGAGGCTGGTGGTGCCGCTGACGTGCAGGCGGTCGTGGTTGGAGCTGCTCTCGACTTCAACGATAAGCGTGCCCGTGCTGCTCTGAGCGTAGTTGCCGACGATGGTGAGCGTACCGGGGCTGTTGCCGGGGTTGACAAAGCCGTCGTTGTAAACGTCGCCGTAGATGATGCCGCTGCCGCCGAGGTAACCCGCGTAGCCGTTGTACAACTCGTACCCTACGTCTGCGGTGCCATTGACGATGAGGGTTCCGTAGTTATCGAGGTAGTCTGCTACCGTCAGGTCGCCGTTAATAATGGCGATGGAGTGGTTTTCACTATCTTCGCCGATACTTGCAAAGCCATTGATGATGATCTCTGCGTAGTTATCGAGATCGTCTGCCACGATCAGGTCGCCGTTGACGATGGTAGTTCCTTCCTGGTTGAAGAAATCATCACCGATGTTGACCGTCAGACCGCTTTCCAGGACGAGCGTGCCGTCACCCCATTTATCAAAATCGTCGGCAACGGACATCGTGCTGCCTGCGAAGCTGGCGGCGTCGAAGACCCAAGTCGCGCTATTGACGTTGATCTCGACGTCATCTCCGGAGATGAGGTTGACCCCTCCGGTCACGACATTGCTGAGAAAAACAGTTTCTCCAGCATTGCCAATAAGATCGATATAGGCATCGTCTGCCGTAGCAGACAAACCACCATTGATGGAGCTGGCCGCATCAAGAGTCAAATAAACGGTAGGAGCTTCAAGGACGACGTCGTTGTTAACCACACCATTGACGTCGTTGTGAAAGGAAACGGTTTCTGTCGCCACCATCCAGACACCTTGATCGGCACCGCTGATTTCTCCGCTATTGATCAGGCTGGCAATGCGAGCCTCAGTTCCGGCACCCTCAATTAAGACGCCGTCAGCTGCCCCCTCAATCGTCCCGCTGTTGAGGATAGAAACCCATTCAGTTTGATAGGAAGCAATACCGGCAGAGTCGAACCCGGAAGCCGTGATAACGCCGCTATTGACGATCTCCAGATGGTTGCCGCCTGGACCGACAAAGATGGCGTTCCAACCGTTATCGTCGGAAATGGTTCCATCATTATTGATGTACAGGCTGGCAAACTGGCCGCCGGAGATGCCGGTCGCCCCTTGAATAACGGCTCCTGCGTAGTTATAGATAATGGAGGAACTGCCTGCGCGAACATGAATGCCGTTGAGTACATTGGCGTCGATAATATTACCATAGTTATCGACTCTCACAGTCGCATTTACATCAACAGTAACAGCGCCGTCGGTGGCTCCACCCGACTCCACGAGCCCAGCGTTATTAAGGGCGTCGCCGTCATACAGGACGAAGTCAGTGAGAACGCCCGAAGGGGGATTGTCCGTGGTCGTGGCATTCGCGGAGGGGGTGTAGGTGGCTGCAACGCTTCCAAGGAGAAGGGCAAGAAAGGCGTTGCGACCAAACGGAACGCGAACAGAGGTAGGGTTATTCATGAATAAATGTTATTACTACAATGAACCCGTGTTCTCTAGAGAAACGCCACAACCGAGTCAAGCTACATTTGCGTATATTTACTTATTTAAAAATAAACCTTCCCTCGCCTCTAAAAAAAGAAATACCGCGAGGCGATCCCCCGCGGCATTTCACTAGCAATTGACAAAACTCTTACCACTGCGCCCCCGATACCAATAATATCGAAAACTATCGTATCATCTCAGATCGCGCGCCTTTTCGTGCCGGATATCTTCGCCCCGGTAGAGGTAGTAGACCTCTTCGGCGATATTCTGCACGTGATCGGCAGCCCGCTCAAGGGCTTTGGCAATGGTAATATGGTTTACGGCGCGGGCCACCGTCTCCGGCTGCCCGGTCATGAGGCGGATCATCCGCTGTAATACCTCTTTATTAAGGCGATCCACCTCTTTGTCGCGCGGGATGATCTCCTCGGCCAGCTCAAAGCGGCCTTCCACAAACGCGGTGATCGCGTCGTGGAGCATCTGCTGGGTGATGGCGGCCATACGGACGATCTCGTCGCTCGGCCCAAGGGTCGGCTCGGCATTGAGCTCCTTCACGCGCCGGGCGATGGTCGTGGACTGATCGGCGATGCGCTCCAGATTGGTCGAGATCTTCGACGCGGCCAGCATCAGGCGCGAGTCGCGGGCGATGGGGCCGTGGGTGGCCATATAGGTAATGACCTTCTCGTCCACTTCGATCTCCAGCGCGTCCACTTCGCAATCCTCGGTGATGACAAAATCCGCGAGGGAATCGTCGCGCTCCACCAGGGCGCGGACCGAGAGCGTCAGGCTCCGGTCTGTCAGGCTCGACATAAGAAGCAGAGTCTCGCGAATCTGCGAAAGCTGTTCCAAAAAAAACTGAGTCATATAGAGGGCGCGATCCGATCAACCAAAACGACCGGTAATGTAGTCTTCCGTTTGTTTTTCCGAGGGGTTTGTAAAGATCTTCTCCGTACGATCAAGCTCGATGAGCTTGCCCATGAAGAAGAAGCCGGTGTAGTCCGAGCAGCGTCCGGCCTGCTGCATGTTGTGGGTGACGATGACAATCGTGTACTGCTTCTTGAGCTCGAAGATCAGCTCTTCCACCTTTGCCGTGGCGATGGGGTCGAGCGCGGAGCACGGCTCGTCCATCAGCAGGATCTCCGGAGAGACGGCGATGGCCCGGGCGATGCAAAGCCGCTGCTGCTGACCGCCGGAGAGCGAGGTCCCGCTGGCGTTGAGCCGGTCCTTCACTTCATCCCATAGCGCCGCCTGCCGCAGCGAGCGCTCCACGACTTCGTCGAGTTCGTCGCGCTTCGCTTTGCCCTGAATGCGCAAGCCGTAGATGACGTTCTCGTAGATCGACTTCGGAAAGGGATTCGACTTCTGGAACACCATGCCGACCTTCTTGCGCAGCTCGATGGCGTCGATGTTCGATCCGTTGATGTCGGTGCCGTGAATCCGGATGCTGCCATTCCCGATCCGCGTCCCGGGGACGAGGTCGTTCATCCGGTTGAAACAGCGCAGGAGCGTGCTCTTGCCGCAGCCGGAGGGGCCGATGAATGCCGTGACCTTTCCGGTCGGCATGGTCATCGTGATATTGTGAAGCGCTTTGTGGCTGCCGTAGTAGAAGTCCAGATTCTGCACTTCAATCGCCGGAGCCGTGGCGGGAGCCTGCCCCGTAGCGGGACTGGGGGCTTGGGTGGTCGATTCTTCCATCATTTGGGGCGTCGTTACCATTTCAGATTCTTTCTCAGACGGATACGCAGGAGGACGGAGCCGAGCGCTATCCCCATCACCACGGCGAGGAAGATAAAGGCCGTTCCGTACTGGACACGCTCCGTGTATTCATTCTGCGGGATCTTCGAGCTGACAACGTAGATATGATACGGCAGCGCCATGACCCCCTGAAAGAAAAAGTCCACCGCCCGCTCCACCTGCCACGGCAGCTTGTCGCGCATGACATAGGCGGCGGTGAACATGATCGGCGCCGTCTCCCCGGCCACGCGGGCGATCCCGAGGATCGACGAGGTCAGAATCCCCGGAAGCGCATACGGCAGGACGCTCGTGCGGATCGCCTGCCACTTCGTCGCGCCGAGCGCCAGAGAGGCTTCGCGGAATCCCTGCGGTACGGTCTTGAGCGCTTCCTCCGCAGCGATGATCACGACGGGCAGCACCATGAAGGCCAGCGTAAAGCAGCCCGCCAGCAGCGAGACGTTCCACCCCAGATAGATCACGAACAGCCCTACGCCGAAGAGACCGAACACAATCGACGGCACCCCGGCGAGGTTCATGATCGCCAGCCGGATGAGGTTGATCATCCAGCCGCTCCGGCTGTACTCGTTGAGATAGATCGCCGAGAACACCCCGAGGGTCAGCGCAATACTCATGGAGCCGACGACGAGAAGGACGGTCCCGACGATGCAGGGGAAAATCCCGCCTGCCGAGTAGGCGTAGGTCGTGGAGGTAAGGGAGTCCGCCCCGTGCTGCTCCTTGAACTGGCGGAACTGCTGATCGCTCATCTCCATCTTCTGTCCCTGCCACTCGAAGACATGGAGCGTCGAGGGGCTTTCCGTCAGAAAGGGGATATTGATAAAGGGAGCCTTGGTGGTGAATACCGTCTGCGCGCCCTTGTAGCCGATCTGGAGAAAGATCGCCGCCGCTGCGAGCAGGATCAGGTAGGTGCAGCAGCGGATCAGGCCGAAGGTCATCTTCTCCGCCGACTTGCGGAAGGAAGCGCGCGGCGCGAAGGGATTCGCTACGCTCGCCGGAGCGGGAGTAGGCGAGGCGGCGGGCATCGGTTCGGTTTGTACACTCATGGAAGGAAAATCAGTTGTGCTGGGCGCGGAAGCGGCGGACGGCGGCCTGAGCCGCGCCATTGATCACCAGCGAGATAAAGAAGAGGAAGAGGCCGACCATGAAGAGCGCCCGGTAGTGGATCACTCCGCGCTCCACTTCGCCCATCTCCTGCGCCACGATGCCGGTCATCGTATGCACCGGCTCGAAGAGCACCCCGAGGCCGTGCGCGAAGTCCGGGATCGCAATGCGGTTTCCCGCGCAGAGAAGGACCACCATCGTCTCGCCGATCACCCGTCCGAATCCGAGCAGCACCGCCGAGATCACGCCTGAAATCGCGGCCGGAAGGATGACGCGAAAGATGGTCTGGAGCCGGGAGGCCCCGAGCGCGTAGCTCGCCTCCTTGAAAGCGCGAGGCACGGAGTTGAGCGCGTCCTCCGAAAGTGTGAAGATCGTCGGCACGGCCATCAGCGCCAGCAGACACCCGGCGGTAAAGGCGTTGAGCCGCTCGGCGATGGGGAAGAAGCTGATCCAGGAGAGCGCGTCCCACTGCGTCAACGCCCGGATCGTCTCGCCCAGCACGGCGATACCGAAGAATCCGAGGACCACGGAGGGAATCGCCGAGATAAACTCGATGTACGGCTTGATCAACTGCTGCTCCGTCGAAGTGGCAATCTCCGCGACATAAATCGCCGCCGCCACGCCGAGCGGAACGGCGATCACCAGCGCGATAAAGGAGACCATCAGCGACCCCGAGAGCAGCGGCATCACCCCGTAGGCATCCTGCCAGAAGCTCGCGGTAATCCAACGGGAGCCGAAAAGGAAAGAGGTCACTGAGCGGTACCACGGCACCGGCTGAAACGGGTCCCACTGCTCAAGGCGTTTCTCGACGGCGGAGAAGCCGCCGAGATAGTCGCGAACGGCGTTCTGAATGCGGTGATACTCATGCTCGCCTCCGTTGGCGGGGAGTTTGGGCGGCTGATCCATCAGGCGAGCCACGGCGAGGCGAAACTCGGAGTTCGCCGTGCGGAATGCCGGGAGCATCGCCATGATCGGCTGGACCGCCGCCTTGAAGTCGATCTCTCTGACCTGCACGGCGTCCGCCTCCTCGCGCTTTCCGGCGTCGAGGAGCATCTGGCGCTGGACCACCCGGAGCGCCTGAGTCTCCGCCTCGGTCTTCGTGGTCGTGGCCACGTCGCTCAGATCGGAAACAATCCCGCGGACAGGAACGATGGCTTCCTCAAAGGCCGTGGCGAACTTGTCAAATTCCGCAAGCTTTGCCATTGCCTCCTGAGGCGTGGCTCCCTCCCGGGTGAGCCGGAGGAACTGGCGCATCCGGAGCGCCTGCAGATCGCGATTGAGCTGCGTGTGACGGCTGACCTCGTCGCGCATGATGTCCACGTACTCAAGCCCCGCCAGCCGGTAGAGGCGGAGGTTCTGGAGATTCTGCGCGAAGAACCCGGACCCCTCCCGAAAGAGGAAAATGGTAATGAGGCCCAGCACGACGATGGCGATCAGCGCGTTGGCCCCAAAAAATTTTTCGATGAGATGATCCAGCCGCAGTCGGCGACCGTCAAAGCGATTCGGATGCTTCATCAGGGTGTGGTGGCGACGAGAGAAAAAGTGAGAGGGAAGAAGTCCGGGCTGCGTCAGCGCTCCAGAATAAAGCGCCATGAGGAGGCTGACGAGCCCGGACTGATGGATGACTCCTTATTTCACGCGGACAAAGCCGACGTTCTCCACAATCTGCTGGCCCTCGTCGCTGAGGGTAAACTCGATGAAGGACTGGGCAGCGCCCTTGGCTTCACCGGCAGTGTAGTAGTAGGTCGGACGGGCGAAGGCGTATTTGCGGTTGCGGATATTTTCCGCGGTCGGCTCAACGCTGTCCACCGCAAGGACCTTGATCCCCGGGGTTTTCAGGTAGGCGAGACCGACGTAGCCGATCCCGGCGTCGTTCTTCGCCACTTCCGAGGCGATCTGCTCGTTCCCCGCCATCTTCTGCGCGGATTCCGCGTAGTCGCGCTTGCTCATGGCCAGCTCCTTGAAGTCGGAGTAGGTGCCTGAGGAGGTGTTGCGGGTGTAGATGGAGATCTTGCCGGGGTTGCCCCCCACGGCGCTCCAATCCGTGACGTCTCCCGTGAAGATCCGCTCCACGTCTTTCTTCGAGATGGAGGTGAGCGGGTTCCCGGCATTGACGATCACGCCCATGCCGTCCCAGCCGACGACCGTTTCCTTGAGCTCAAAGCCCTTGGCGGCGGCAGCGGCCTGCTCCGTCGGCTTGACGCCCCGGGAGGACATGCCGATGTCGGCCGTTTCGTCGAGCAGCGCGGCAAAGCCGGTGGACGACCCTTCGGCGGCAATGTTGAAGCTCACGTCCGCGTTCTTCGCCTTGAAGGACTCGGCAAGCTGCGGCACAAGCTTGGCCCCGAGGGTGTCAGACCCTTTGATGACCAGCTGGTCGGCGTTCACCATGGAGGTGGCGGCAAGGACCGAGAGAGCGGCGGTGATGATGCTGTTTTTCATGGATGTTGGGTTTCTACTAAGAGAGTCGGATTGGAAAAATGGGAGCAAGAGGGGGCGGCGCGCGATGCCACACACACATTATCAGAACATCGGGCCTCCCCCTATTGCTGTCTTTTTAGAACTTCACGTTCAGGTCGAGCTGGAAGAGGTCCACGGAGTTCAGGTAAGCCAGTTTCTGGTTCCCCGTGGCCTGTCCGCCGACGTAGTCCTTACGCAGACGCGAGGCGTTCATGTAGGTGGCGCCCACGACGGCAAAGTCCGTCAGGTTATAGGCAAGGCCGACCTTCCAGCCCTGCGAGTTGAGCTGCCCGAGGGCAAAGTCGGAGTCGTTCAGGTTCGGATCGACGGCGCTCATGCCGGTCTGACGATAGTTCGCCAGGAAGGAGAGATCGCCCTTCTTCTTGTTTTCGCCGATCTGGAAGCCCGCCAGCCACGCGATATCGTCGCGGCTGCTGTGGCCGGACGTACCGAGGACGCCGTTCATGCCATAGATCTCGGTGGCACGCTTGCCGCCGTTCGCGTTATAGGCGAAGTCCCAGAGGATCTTCGTCTTCACGCCGGCGATCTTGAACTGGAAGTCGCCGGGCGCGGTGATGATGGCGAGGTCGCGGGCTGCGCCGGTGGGCACCGTCCCGTTGTTATAGAAGGCGGTCTCGTTCGGGGCGGACTTGATCTCCGCCGCGTTGTAGACCATGAAGCCCGGTCCGAGGGTCAGCTTCGTGTTCTTGTTGAACTGGTAGCCGCCGACGAGCTGCGTGACAAAGAGCCAGGCGTCGTCGCTCGCGTCGTTGTCAAAGGCGTCTTCGTCGTTATCCGAGAAGATAAACTGTCCCGCACGGAGCGAGAGGAACCAGGCCGGCTCGGAGACCTTCGTCGTCGTGCTGGTGACGACCTGCTTGCCGTCCGTCGTGGTGACGACCTCTTCCGCGACGCCGCCGCCGAAGAGCTTGTGGAAGTCGATGATCTCGACCGCACCGGAAGGATTGATGTCGCCGTCCCAGACGAGGTCGGTGGTGTAGAACGGGTTGCTCACTTTACCGCCGAGGAAGGTGAGGCCTTCCGTGGGCTGCCAGCCGACGAACGCGCGGCTCAGGAAGATGTCGTAGTTGCCGAAACCGTTGCCGAAGGTCTGGTTCGCGCTGTCAGCGGAGCCGCCGGTCTGGAGCGTGACACCGCCGAAGAACTGGTCGGTAAGCTTGAAGTCGGCGTTCAGGCGGAGGCGGAAACGCTCGCGGGAGCGCTGTTTGCCATGATTGGGGAAGCCTGCTCCGGGACCCCAGGGCGTCACGTCGCGCTCCTTGCGGTTGTCATACTGGTAGCGCAGGCGGAGGTCGCCGCCGAGCTTGAGCTCGCTTACCGACTTGGAAAGCGACAGCTTGCTGTTGTCCGATTCGACGCGTTCATTGGCGAGCTCGACCCGGATGTCTTCCGCTTCGCCTGCCGAAAGGACCTTCTTGCGGACAAGGGCGTCGAGCAGGGCGTCGTTGCTCTGAGCGAAAGCCGTGCCGGAAACGCCAAGAGCCAGCGCTCCAGCGAGGACCAGCGAGGGGATGGATGGTTGCTTCATGTATAGGTTTGTCAGGTTGGGTTGGTTCAACGAAGCGCAGACTGAATCCGCCATGTGACAACTGCGTGACGCGAAAGTGACATTCCCGTGAAGGCGCAAAATCCGGGGTCTTCCCAGAGTAAAAAAACATTCCTCCATCGTGCGGCTTGGCATTTTTTCCCCTTGCCGCTACCCTCTCGCCCCTCTCCGAATGCTCCGCAAATACGCCAAAACCTTCACCATCGGGCTGCAAAACACCTTTGTGTACCGGTGGAACATCCTCTTTCAGTCCCTCTTCGGGCTGATCCCGCTGGCGGGTACCGTCTTTATCTGGCGCGCGATTTTCTCGGGGACAGGCGGCAAGGTCGGCAGCTACGACTACGGCGACATGATCTGGTACTTCCTGCTCGGCATGATCATGAACAGCCTGACTTCCCCCTCGCAGGACGACTGGCAGATCGCCGCCGACATCCGCGAAGGCCAGATCTCATCGTTCATGGTGAAGCCGATGAACTACCTCGCCTACCGGATCTCGCTCTATCTCTCTTCGCGATTGATCTATACGACCCTTACGATCATCCCCGTGGCCGTCGTGCTCTTCTTTTTCCGCGATTTCGTCGTGCTGCCGGAGCACGGTATCACGTGGCTGCTCTTTGCGCTTTCCGTCACGATGGCTGCCGCCCTTTCGTTTCTCATCGCCTACACCGTGGCGCTCTCAGCCTTCTGGATTCTGGAGATCAGCACGCTCATCTTCATTGTCTTCTCCTTCGAGTACTTTCTGAGCGGGCAGACCTTCCCCATCGACATCATGCCGGCGTGGTTCCGCGAAGGGCTCATGTACTTCCCCTTCCCTTACCAGATCTTCTTCCCCATACAGATCTTCATGGAGAAGGTACAGGGAGCCGCGCTCTGGAAGGGGCTGGCCGTACAGGCGGTATGGGTCGCCCTGCTCTGGCGGCTCTCGGTCTTTGTCTGGAAACGCGGCCTGCGCAAGTATCAGGCCGTAGGGGGATAAATTATGCGCCGCTACTTTGAAATCTACAGCATCATGCTGCGCAACTCCCTGATCCGGGAGATGAACTTCAAGGCGAACTTCCTCCTCTGGATTCTCGTGGAGGTGCTCTGGTTTGCCGGGCAGATGGTGTTCATTGAGGTCCTCTACGGCCATGTGAACGCCATCGGCGACTGGAGCAAGTGGCAGATGGTGCTCCTGCTTGGGACGCACCAGCTCATCGCCCAGCTCTTCCAGTCGGTGTTCTTCATGAACGTCGCGGGGATTCCCGAGCTGGTGCGCACCGGCAAGCTCGACTTCATGCTGATGCTGCCCATCGACGCCCAGTTCGCCGTCTCCACGCGCCAGTTCGGCCTCGACAACGTGGTGAACGCCGGGATCAGCGTTGCCGTCATCCTGCTCTCCCTCTTCAAGCTCCAGATCCAGCCGGGATTCTCGCAAATCGTCCTTTTTCTCGGCACGCTCGGCTTCGGCATCGCCGTGCACTACTCCGTGATGTTCTTCCTCGCCACAATCTCCTTCTGGATCGTCCGGGCGCAGGGTCTTTTCGCCGGGTATTTCAGTACCTTCTCGCTCGGGCGCTACCCCGATTCCGTCTTCAGCGGGCTCTTTCGTCTCATCTTCTCGTGGGTCATCCCGATCATTCTGATCTCCAATGTCCCGGCCCGATTCCTGATGGGCACCTTCAGCGGATCGCCGTGGATTCCGCTGCTTCAGCTCAGCGTGGCGGCGGCCTTCGTCGTCATCGCCTCGCGGTGGTTCTGGCGGTTCGCCCTGACCCGTTACACCAGCGCCAGTTCCTAGCGCAGGCGTCAGGGAAACCCTGCTTCCAGATTTCGCGAATATTCCCCTTGCACCCCCGAGGGAAAACGGCTACCTATTCGCGCTCAAATTTTTGGGCAGCCCCGATACTACGCTAAGTCCACCCTTAAAGGGGGATCTAGAGTGGCAAAGGGCCAAAAATCGCCTTCGGGCGAACCGTGAACCGCGACCCTGGAGGATAACTCAAAGGCGCACGACGTAAAGATCAAGGCAAAGGCATACAGAAGCATCACCTGCGAACACCCGCGGGGCCTCCGTTACCGGAGCCAAACCTGAAAACGACATGTCCAAGAAGAAACCCTCCAATACGAACACCCCTTCCACCTCTGCGGACAACACTGAAACTCCCGCGGCGGCGGTCAAAATGACACCTTTCCTCAAAAAACAGAAAGAGCGCCTCCTCGCCCTGCGCGACGGCATTCTCGACTCCATGGCCGGAGTGGCAAAAGACAGCCTGCGCGCCCGCGCGGAAGGCAGCGAAGCCAGCGCCTTCGGCATGCACCAGGCCGACGCCGGCAGCGACGCCTATGATCGCGATTTTGCGCTGAGTCTCCTCTCGCAGGAGCAGGACGCGCTCTACGAGATCGAGGAAGCGCTCAAGCGCATTGATCTTGGCACCTACGGCACCTGCGAAATGAGCGGCAAGCCCATCCCGCATGCCCGCCTGGAGGCCATCCCCTTCGCCCGCCTTACCGTTGAATGTCAGGCTCAGGTGGAGAAAATTCAGAAAGCTACCCGCACCCGCCAGCCCGTTACTTCGCTTTTCGGCTTGACGGATGACGAGGGTGGCTCCGATAACGATGATGACGATTCGTCATCAGACCTGAAGGACTAACCATTTTATGCCCAGAGACATCATTACTCTCGAATGCACCGAGGCCAAGGCCGAGGGCGGGACGGTCTCCCGTTACGTGACCACGCGTAACAAGAAGAGCCCGAACACCCCGACCCGCCTTGAGAAGAAGAAGTACAACCCGTTCCTGAAGCGCCACACGCTTCACCGGGAGATCAAGTAGTAACGTTTTATGCAGCCGAAGACTCCTCAACGCCGCACCAACTTCCGCCGCGCGAACCGGACGATGCCCCGCCGTCGTATCGACATCGCCCTGGAAGCCATTGATTACAAGAACCCTGATATCCTTCGGCGCTTTGTGACCGAAGCGGGCAAGATCCTTCCCCGTCGCGTCACGGGGCTGCCTGCCCACTTCCATCGCAAGATCACCCGCGAGATCAAGCGGGCCCGCGTGGCCCTGCTGATGCGCTAATTCCGGCGTTGGTATCCCTTTTAGCATCCCCGGCGGACCTCAGAGCCGCCGGGGATGCTTTTTCGTGCCCGGATGCCGGGGCTGATTGGATGATTGATTGACGGTCGGACAACGGATAACGTCAAACTTCACCGTTGCCCGGACCCCGGAAGTCGTGTAGACCAAAACCCCTCATGCCAGCCGCCATCGAAACTCAGGGCCTCACCAAAGTCTACCGCACCTACAAAAAGGAAGCAGGGCTGCTGGGGGCCATCAAGGGGCTGGGAAAGCGCCGCTACGAAGAGACGAAGGCGGCCAATGACATCTCCTTCTCCATTGAGGAAGGCGAGATCGTCGGCTTTCTGGGGCCAAACGGCGCGGGGAAAACCACCGTCCTCAAAATGCTGGCGGGGCTGTTGAACCCGACCTCCGGCCAGTGCCGCGTGCTGGGGTATACCCCGTGGGAGCGTCGGGACGAGTTCAAGCGCCAGTTCTCCCTTCTGCTGGGGCAGAAAAACTCGCTCTGGTGGGATCTCCCCGCCCGGGAATCGCTGGAGCTTAACCGGGCCATCTACGGAATCGACCGCAAGGAATTTACCCGGATCGTCGGCGGCCTCTCCGAACTGCTCGAAGTGGACGACAAGCTCGACGTCATGGTGCGCGAGCTGAGCCTCGGCGAGCGGATGAAGATGGAGCTGATCACCGCGCTGCTGCACTCCCCGAAAGTCCTCTTCCTCGACGAACCGACCATCGGGCTGGATGTCGAGAGCGCCAAGAAGGTGCGCGAATTTCTCAAAAAGTACAACCGGGAGCACCAAATCGTCACGATGCTGACGAGCCACTACATGCAGGATATTGAGGAGCTCTGCCCCCGGGTCATCATTATCGACCACGGACGGCTCTTCTTCGACGGTCCGCTGAGCAACGTCGTGGACCGTTTTTCCAAGGAGAAGGTCGTCTCCTTTACCTTTGACGAAACCGGCATTCCGTCGAACTCCGTGGATTTCTCCCAGCTCGGAGAGGTCACCCAGCAGACTTCGCACACCGTGCACCTGAAGGTACCGCGTGGAAAAGTCGCGGAGGTTTGCCGCGCCGTGCTCGCGCGTCACGCCGTATCGGACATCAACGTGCAGGAGATTCCCATTGAGGAAATTATCCGACTGATGTTTCTTGAAGGTCGATGAAACGCTTTCTCTACCTCCTTGCGATGCTGGCGATCCTAGCCGGCGCCCTCTACGGGGGGATGCGAGCTAACCGCTGGATTGCCATCGACTCGTGCCTCGATAGCGGCGGGCGATGGGACTCGACTTGTGACTGCTGCGATCACAGCGTCAACGGCCCGGTAAAATAAGCTCCCCGCGTCTTTCCCTTCGCCGAATCCGCTTGACCATTTCGATCGACTGATACATCGGTATATCAAACCACTTATGGTTACCCTGCAAGACATCGCAGATCGTGTCGGCGTTACGCGCACGGTCGTTTCCTACGCACTCTCCGGGCGGCTGGGAAAGGTCCGGGTCAGCGAGGCGAGGCGTACCGAGATTCTCCGGGTCGCCGCGGAGCTTGGGTACGTGGCCAACCGCTCCGCGCGCTCGCTGGTGACCCGCCGAAGCCGAACCCTCGGTCTGCTGCTCCACGGCGAGCCCGGCGAGAGTGTCAACGCGGGCGCATACGCCCTCCTCTTCAATTTGCTGGAGGGGATGCGCACCGGAAGCGACCGCTCCGGCTACCAGAGCGTCTACAGCATGGCCAATCTGCAAAAGGAGGGCGCCTTTCAGTTGCCCCCATTCCTTGCCGACCGGAGCGTCGATGCCGTGGCGCTCTACGGCTATGTCCATCCGGCTACGGCAAAGGAGATCACCACGCTCGGCCTCCCCTGTCTCCATATCGGCACGAACCTCGACCCCACCGTGGGAATCCCGAACGTCTCCGCCGGGATGGACCGGGCGATTTGCGAAGTCGCGCAGAAGGCGGCAGACCGAGGGCTTTCCTCCGCCCATCTCTTCCTCCCGTCCGGCCCCGGACCCGAGGGGATCGCCGGGACCTTCCTCTCCACCATGGCAGAGACCCGGCCTGCCTTTCGTGCTTCCGTCACGCTGGGGCGCGATGTGGGCACCGGGTACGAGGAAGCATGGCAACACGGGCTGGAGCTGGCGCGACGCCCCAGTCCGCCCGCTCTTCTCCTTTGCAGTATCGGGCTGTACGCTCCGCTGCTCGCGGGGCTGAAGGCGGGAGGTCTCCGCTGCCCGGAGGAGATCCAGCTCGTTGTCATCGCGAGCGAGGGCTATCAGGACAACCGTCTGCACGACCTTGGGCTGCGCCTCTCGCAGGTCATCCTACCGTTTACTGCTATCGGGGAAATCATCGCCCGACAGTTCATCGATCACCTCGAAGGCATTCGGCCCGCGCTGGAGGAGATGACAATCCCCTGCCGCCTTTCCGCCGGTGAGACCGCCCCTTTTCTTCAACCATGACCACCTCATCCAAAAAACGTCTCGCGCTCGTCGGCCTCGGCACCCACGGTCGCCACGCTGTCGCCCCCGCCATTGAGCAGAGTACCGAGTGGGAGCTGTGCGCCGTCGCCGACGCCAACCCGGAGCATCTTGCGCACTTCCCTCACCTCCCCGCCTATCCCTCTCTGGAGGAGCTGCTGGCAAGAGAAACCCCCGACGCACTCTACATCGCCACGCTTCCCGGCAGCCACTGTGCGTTGGCGATCACGGCGCTGAAAGCGGGATTGCACGTCATTTGCGAAAAACCGATGGGAGCCACGGCGGAAGAGACCGCCGCAATGCTTGCCGCCGCCCGCGCCGCGGGGCGGGAGCTGATCGTGATGTTTGAGAATCGCTTCAAGCCGCACTACCAGCAGATCCGCGACTGGATTCGCGAGGGCGCACTCGGCCGCGTGGAAGCCATCCATCTCCAGAGCCTCGGCAAGCACCCTACGACCCAGCCCCGCCGCACCCATCTTGTCAACGCCGCCGGAAGTCTCGATTGCGGGATTCATATGCTCGACCTCGCCCGGTACTGGAACGATGGCGCACAGTGGGAGACCATCCACGCCCTCGGCGCGTGGTTTGACGAAGAGGTAGCCAACGCCCCGCACCTGGGCATTCTCGCCCGGCTAGACAACGGCGTAATGGTCACCTTTGAAGACAGCTTCAGTTTCGGCTATCGGGTGGAGAGCCTCCCGAATCACTTTGGTCGCAACGGCCTCGCCATCACCGGCACCCACGGCGTCATCCTTGATGAGCCTGACTCCGTCACCCTGATCTCCGCCGACCGGCGGGAGAGCGTTCCGATGGAAATAACCCATCACAAGGATGAAATCCCCAAGGTGATCGACGCCTTTGCGCGCCACCTTCGCGGGGAATCCGATCCGGTCAGCGACGCCTCCCTCGCCAGCGCGGAGGATGGCCATGAAGCGCAGCGGATCGTGGATGAAGTCCTTCGTCAGGCACGGGAGACGCGCCCTCGCTTCGCGTAAGTCTATCCTTTCCGCGCGCCGACGAGCGTGGGGTAGAGGAGGCGCTCCACTTCCACCCCCACGAGGCAGACATCATCCTCAAACTCATGACGCGCGGCGAACGCCTTTACCTCGCTGAGCGTCTCCTCGATCAGCGCCTCCGGCTGCTGGTGCATGCGCGCCGCCACCATCTCCATGAGCCGCTCCTGATCGAGCAATACGCCGCCCTCGCCTTCCACCTCGTAGAGTCCGTCGGTAAAGAGCATGATCAGGTCGCCTTCGCAGACGCGGCAGGTGTGCGTCGTGTAGCGGGCTTCGGGAAAGACCCCCAGCGCCGGACCCGAGCGTCGCGATTCCAGAAACTCCAGGCGGCTCCTGTCGCGCCGCACATGCAGCGGCCTCGGGTGCC